>JBGSWB010000241.1:0-10611 GCA_041752675.1 Sideroxydans sp.
TGCGGGTATGCCACACATCAAGATCACGGGCATGGATTGCCATATCGGATCGCAGCTCACCGACACCAGTCCGTTCATCGCAGCGGCAGAGAAGGTGTTGGCTTTGGTCAATCAATTGGCGGCAGAGGGCATCGTCCTCGAACATCTCGATCTTGGCGGAGGCTTGGGGATCCGTTATGACGATGAGACACCGCCGAGCATCGCCGAATATGCGCAGGCGTTGCTAGCCGCGCTACATGGCCGCTCCGAGAAGATCATCGTCGAGCCTGGGCGGGTGCTGGTCGGCAATGCGGGTGTGCTACTGACGCGTATCGAGTATCTCAAGCATGGTGAAGAGAAGAATTTCGCCATCGTCGATGCGGCGATGAACGACCTGATGCGCCCAGCACTTTATGAGGCTTATCACGCCATTCTGCCGGTGCAGAAAAAGTCGGTGAAGAGCCTTGCCTTGGACGTGGTCGGGCCGATCTGTGAGACGGGGGATTTTATTGGTCGCGGCCGTGAGATGCCCGTAGAACAAGGCGATGTGCTGGCGGTGATGTCGGCCGGCGCATACGGAATGAGCATGAGTTCGAACTACAACACGCGTCCGCGAGCGATCGAAGTGATGGTCGATCAGGCGCAGATACATGTCATCCGCGAGCGGGAAGAGGTATCGCAATTGTTCGCTGCCGAAAAAGTCTTGTCGTGATTTTTCGCACAAAGTTGCACAAACCTGTTGCGTAAAAAAAATATTCGCGCATAGAATGCAAGCACCGTGCGTGTAGGGAGATTTCAAGTAGTCGAAAGACGTATCGGGAGTGCAGTGGTTGCACGAAGAAAAGAAGTACCTGGTTAGTCCATCAAACTTTAATAAGGAATGAAAATGGCAACTGCAGATACCAAAGCAAAAAAGAGCACCACTGCTAAGAAACCGGCAGTAAAGAAAGTAGTAGCAAAGAAGCCAGCCGCAAAAAAAGTAGCTGCTAAGAAACCAGCAGTGAAAAAAGCAGTAGCTAAGAAGCCAGCCGCTAAAAAAGTAGCTGCTAAGAAACCAGCAGTGAAAAAAGCAGTAGCTAAGAAACCAGCCGCTAAAAAAGTAGCCGCCAAAAAACCGGCAGCGAAAAAAGCAGCAGGTAAAGGCATCCTCGGCGCCTAAGCTTCGTAGATTGGGGCGGGCGCCGGGTAGTAGCGTTTCGCCCTTTCTGCGATCTCCTGTTTAGGAGAGCTTGCTTCGTCGGATTTCGTTAGATCGTTTATAGCGAAGTTCGGATGATGTTATAAGAATCCATAGTGTGTCCTTATCCTCTTCAGTCGAGGAGAGTTTCTCATCCCTTGTTTTTTCTGACCTTGATCGACTGGAATCTGAAGCGCTTATTCAGAGCTCCTTGCTTGCGATCAATGGATCAGGAAGATCGTTGCCAATCCCAAGAATATAAAGAATCCGCCACTATCTGTGATGGCCGTTAGCATCACGCTGGCTCCAATGGCGGGGTCGCGTCCGAGTCGCTGCATCAGAAGTGGGATGCCGATACCGCCCAAGGCGCCAAGCGTCAGATTGAGTGTCATCGCGCTTGTCATCACCAGTCCAAGCGGTACGCTGTGATAGAGGAAATAGGCGAATAATCCTGCGATACCCCCCCACACCAAACCGTTCAATCCGCTGATGGCCAGTTCTTTCACCATCAATCTGCGTGCGTTGCTCTGCGTGATCTGCCCTAGTGCGAGCGAGCGGATGATGATGGTGGTCGTTTGATTGGCCGAGTTGCCGGCGATACCGGCGACGATAGGCATCAAGGTGGCGAGTGCCACGAATTGCACGATGGTATCTTCGAACTCCCCGATCACTCGAGAAGCAAAGAATGCGGTACACAGATTCAGCGCGAGCCAAGCCCAACGGTTCTGTGCTGATTTCCATACTGACGCGAAGATGTCCTCCTCCTCGCGCAGACCTGCTTGATTCAAGATGTCGGTCTCTGATTCGGATCTGATGAAATCGAGTACGACATTCACTGTCACACGTCCGACCAACTTGCCGTCCTCGTCGACCACAGGGGCTGAAACCAAGTCATAGCGTTCGAAGGCTTGTGCGGCCTGATCTGCTTTTTCTTCTGGATGGAGCTGGATGGTCTCGGTGAGCATGAGGTCGCCCACGATCATCTCGGGTTCGTTCACCACGATCAGATTGATCGGCAGTACGCCTTTGAATTTATCGTCACGATCAACGACGAAAACTTGGTCGGTGTGGTCGGGTAGTTCATCGAATCGGCGCAAGTAGCGCGATACGACTTCAAGTGTCACATCCTCGCGCACATGCACCATGCTGAAATCCATCAGCGCGCCAACAGAGTCTTCCGAGTAGGACATCGCTGCACGTAATTGTTCACGTTCTTCGATGGAGAGTGACTTGAACACGTCACGCATGACGTTCTGGGGTAAGTCTGGCGCAAGGTCGGCGATCTCGTCGGTATCGAGTTGCTCAGCTGCTTCGCGCAACTCCTCCCGACTCATCGTTGCGATCAAAGATTCACGCACAGCATCCGAGACTTCGATCAGGATCTCGCCGTCACGATCCGCTTTGACCAGATCCCATACTAGAAGCCGTTGCTCGATGGGGAGCGCTTCCAATATGTAGGCGATATCAGCGGGGTGTAACTCGACCAGCTTTTCGCGCAATTCGGAGAGATGTCGTTTGTGCAACATCTTGTCGAGTAATTCATGGCGTTCGTCGCGCGGTAACGTTTGGTTGTGAACTACGGTCTCTACGAGCGCGTGCTTCTCAAGCAGGTGTTGAACCTGCTTGAGATGGTCTTGTACATTCTCCGTGTAGTGCTGCTCTGGGGCAGAATCGCTCATACGTTCCTTTGCAAATTGCGCGCTATTTTAAGGAAAAGCTGAGGGCCGTGTCAGGGAATCTCCGCGTCAGGCATGCGTTCTAGAATGATGAGTGTCTTTCTCAACATGCCAGGCGCTTTGCGGTTGCGGTCGTAGAAGCGAGGGTTGGGCACCATGGCGGCTAGGCGTGCCGCTTGTTCGGGTGAGAGTTGAGCTGCGCTCACGCCAAAATAGTGGCGCGCGCCGCTGCTTCAGCACCGAACACGCCGTTGCCCCATTCGATGACGTTCAAATAGATCTCGAAGATGCGCTGCTTATCCATCACCGCTTCCAGCATCAAGGTGATGATCACTTCTTCGCCCTTGCGCCACGGTGTGCGCTTAGTGGAGAGGAATAGGTTCTTGGCGAGTTGCTGGCTGATGGTGGAGCCACCGGCGACGATCTTGCCCTTCTTCATATTTTTCTCGTAGGCCTTTTGGATGCCTTCCCAATCGAATCCTTCGTGATCGACGAACTTCGAATCTTCAGACGCGATGAGCGCGCGTTTCAGATTCTTAGAGATCTTGTTGTAGTCCACCCATTTGTGTTTCAACTCGGCATTCGGATTCTTGTCCTGCATCACCTCAAGACGGTCCTCCATGAAGGAGCTGCTGGCAGGATCGAATTTGATCCACCATACGATGTGCGCGAACAGCCACAACTGGTATAGCACCAACAGCGCGAACAGTCCGAACACGATGCGCCAGAAGAGGCTGCGCGGCATCTTCATAGAGCGCGCAGTGCCTCAAGGACTGGCTTGGTATCAGGCCGCACTTTGCGCCACAAGGCGAACGAGGTGGCTGCTTGTTCCACCAACATGCCCAGGCCATCTGAGATGACGGACGCTCCTTGTGCGCGGGCGAACTTCAAGAAGGGGGTCTCTTTGCCGTACATCATGTCGTAGGCGAGTGAGCCACGTTTGAACAGGCCATCAGGTAGTGGCGGTAATTCATCCGACAAACCGCTGGAGGTGGCGTTGATGACGATGTCGAAACTGAGCCCCTCCAAATCTTCGTAACGCTTGGCGTATACCGTACCCGCGCCCTCGAAATCAGCGGCGAGCGCTTGTGCTTTCTCAAGCGTACGGTTGGCGACGATGATGCCCACACCCGCGTTGAACAACGGCCACATCACACCTGCCGCCGCTCCACCGGCACCGAGGATGAGCGCGTCTTTCAGGAACAATTTGTATTGGACGTTCTTCTCGATGTCTGCAAGCAGACCAACGCCATCAGTGTTGTCGCCAAGTATCTCGTTGCCTTCGAAGATGAGCGTGTTCACTGCATTGGCGTCGTTGGCACGTCCGCTACGCTGCGTAGCCAATTTGAAAGCTTCGAACTTGAACGGTACCGTGACGTTGCAACCTTTGTAGCCCTCAGCGCGCAAGCGTTCGATGGTGTCAGCGAAGCCATCGAGTGGCGCTTCGATGGCTTCGTAGCTGATGTCTTGATCGGTTTGCTGCGCGAACATCGAATGGATGAGCGGCGACTTGCTATGTTTGATGGGGTTGCCGATGACGGCGTATTTATCTGTCATTTATTGAAGAGCCAGAAAGTGGTAGGTACTGAAAGTACGAAGATTATAGCGGGTTAGTTGCCCCGCTTCAGTATCGCTGTCGTCAGCCCGATGGTCGCCATGGCACACACGATGGTGACACCCGCAGGCAGGTCGAACCACACCGAGAGTAACAGGCCGAACCCATAGCCAGTGACGCCGATAACAGCTGCATACACCATGCGCTGACTCTGCAATCTATAGGTGGCGAGTGCCGGCACGATGAGGCTGGCGAACACCAGATAGATGCCCACCAGTTGGACTGACGCGGTGACGGCGAGGGCGAACAGGCCATAGAAAGCGAAATGACTTTGGCTGGTGTGTAACGTGCGCCAAGCGATGAGCAATGCCGCACTCAGGATAGCCGTACCTATGAGTTGCTCATGGTTAACCCACAATATTTGCCCGACCAGCAGCTCTTTTAGATGTTCACCTGCATGTACATCGTGGCTCATCAGCAAGATGCCCAGACTAGCAGAGAGGACGAAGGTGAGACCGATGTAGGCTTCCTTGACATCGGGCGCGCTGCGTTCTATCCACGTCAGCAGGCCAGCGCCACACAGCGCGCTGCTAGCGGCGATGAGTTGCACCAGAAGTGGTTCATGGTCTAGTTCGAGCAGTGCGGCGATGACGACACCTAGCCCAGCGATCTGTGCGATCGCCAAGTCGGCGAAGATGACACCGCGTTGCAGAACGCGTATGCCGAATGGGATGTGCGTGGCAAGGATCAGCAGCCCCGCGATGAAGGCAGGGAAGAGGATGTCGAGTTCAAAGCCGTTCATTGCGATCCTTTCAAAAGCCGCACGATGGTGTCATCGAACAAGCCGTACAAGTCCTTCGCGCCAGCACTGCCGCCTACTGTGTAGGGAAGCTCGACCACGGTGAGGTGCGCACGTTGCGCGATCCATTCCGACGGTCGCGCATCTTGGTAAGCGGCGCGCAACACCATCTTGGCTGGATGTTTTTGTAGCGTGTTCAATATCTGTGCGAGATGCGCTGCACTCGGTTCCATCCCGGGTTTGGGTTCCAGTGTCGCGACTTCCTTCAGCTTCAGCCAATCAGACATATACGGAAAGCCTTTATGTTGCACCAGCACGGGTATGCCATTTAGTGGTGCTGCTTGCGCTTCCCATTTGGCGATAGCAGCGCGCCATTTCGTATTGAAGGTGGCGAGGCGTTGCTGGTATTCGTTCGCATTCGCCGCATCAAGTTGCATCAGTCGTTTTGTTAGCGCATCTGCGATAGCTAAGAAATTGCGCGGGTCGGTCTGGATGTGTGGGTTGCCTCGCGCGTGCACATCACCATCACCACGATCCAAACGCGTCGGTACTTCCAGCATCTTGACGAAGTCGGTCGCCTCGAAATATCCATCGCTGCCAACTTGTATCGCGGCATTGCCTGATTCGCGCAGCACGACAGGTAGCCAAGCGACTTCCAATTCAGCCCCGGTACACACCACTAGGTTGGCGCGGCGAGCTTTGGCGATCAGGCTGGGTCGTGCCTCGATATGATGTGGGTCTTGCAACGGTCCCGTGGCGGTGTAGATGCTGGCCTTGTCGCCAGCGAGTTCTTGCGTGAGCGCTGCCCATTCGGGTTCGCAGGCGAACACGTTGAGCGTGGCATATGCCGAGCTGGAGAACAAGGAAAGTAGAAATACATAAATCAGTCTGTTCATCTTTGCCTCCTAGTAGGAATGAGCGCCATGTGCGCCCAAGCTCATGATGTACTGCACAAAGAACTGCTTGTCTTTGAGTCCTTGGCGCGATTGGTCGTTTGCTATTTGCATGCGCAAACGCGAGAACTCACTTGGGCTGTAGTCCAGCATCAAGGAGGTGCGTGATGGTTTGAATGCGTAGTCACTGATGACATTACCCGCATTCGATGCGCCGATCTGTGCGACACCTGGATCGAGGCGGTCATAACGTGCGCCCACTCTCCAGCGTGGTATGAATTGATACACACTCTGCAGGTAGAAGCCACTTTGCGTATTGCTGAATGTATCGGTCACATTCGCAAGCGCTGTGTCATAAGTCAGATCGCCAGTTTCTTTGCGACGGAAGTATTCCCCTTGCAATTTCACATAGCTGTTTTTCACATTGCCATTGGCTGCGTATTTCCATACAAAGTCCAAGCCGGCCGTTTGGCTGTCGCCCGTGAAAAGATCGGTGACGGCGTTGCCTGCCAGATTGGGAACGTCGATGCTTTCTGCATCCACGCGTCTAGTCTGATGTGCAGAAACGCCTATGCGCCAACTATGTTCGATGCCGATATCGTCGCCGATGTGGGCGAATAAAACACCTGCGCTATTTCCGTTGCGCACCGTATCTGTTCCAGGAAAGCCGCGACCACGTCCCATCTCGCCACCTAGCTCGATGAACATGTCCGTCGGTGCAAGCCATTTCAGTTGCACGCCGTCTTCGCCCAACTGGTTCTCCCACAACACGGCATAGACCAATGGTTGATCGACAAAATCCCAAGCGTGTGCATGCTGTTCGTTGAGATAGCCGAAACCAGAGAAGAAGCGTCCGAACTTTAGATTGAGCCCGTCGCCCAGCGCAGTGGTTTGTACGAACGCATTCTCTACGCTGATACCGCCTGCGGGGGCGAGTGCCAACGTGGCGACACCGCGATATTCAGGGTCAATATTCGCTGAGATGCCCATCTCGGATTCGCCCAAGTTGAATCCTTGTTCGTGGCCAGGATTGGGGTTCATGGCGAAACCGGTGGTGGGAATGGCTGGGGCGCGTTGCACATTGCCGTAAGTGCCCGACAGGATGAGCGAGAACGCAGGATTGAAAGCGTTATCGATACTGCCTGAGTTGGCGGCGAATGAGGATGCAGATTGAAACAGCAAGGCGGCGATCGCCGCACTGGTAGAGATCTCTTTAAACATTTATTACTCCAAGATAGGGATAGCAATATCTCGCCTATGAACGGTGCGAGAGTTGGTATTCGAACTAGATGGAGTAGGGGGGCGCGCGTGCCGCGAATGCGGCGAAGCTGTTGTAACGGAAAGAGGGGGCGTAGGTGGGGGCGACTACGTTCGCGCCAATATCTAGATCGAAATGGATGTCACTACTGCCAACAGCGCTGCCGATATGAGCGTAGGCCGCGCACAGTTCGCATTGCGTATCGTGCGGCGCTGATTGGTCCTGCGATTGCTGCGCCAGCGTGTGCGAGATGCCATGCGACATCGCCCCTTGCTGAGCGAACAGCAAGGCGAAGACGAGCAGGGCTAATTGGAAGGTTGAGCGAAGCATAGCGCGCATCCTAACGGCTTTGCTATTCCGACTCAAGCTGGTCGTTGGTGGTGAAGGTCCACGTGCGGGTGATGCTGAGGATGTCGGTCTCTTTGCGGATGTCTGGCGGGAAGGCTGCGTAAGGCGCGGCGAGTTTGACGATGCGTTGGGCAGCTGCATCGAGGATGCGCTGGCCGGATGATTTGTTGATCTCGATACTCTCTACATTGCCATCGGACCTAATGTTCACGGTGAGCGTGAGTTTGCCGTAGACCTTTTGACGACGTGCGGCTTCGGGATAGTTCAGGTTGCCGATACGCTCCACCTTGCTACGCCAGTCTTCCACGTACTGAGCGTAACGATACTCTTGTGTGCGTGCACCTATGAATTTTCGCTTAGGCATCTTTTCGTACAACGAGAGGCTCTTGCTGATCTCGGCTTCCAGTCTTGCGATCTCGAGTGAACGTTGCACCAGGTCTTGGCCGTTCAGCGTGTTGTCCAGTTGCTTCGGGTTGGATTTCTTTTGTTCGACGGTGTAGTCACCTTTGACGCTAGTCAACAGACGTTGGACCTCTTCTTCCAGCGCTTTCACTTTTTGTGTGGCTTGTTCTGGCGTGAATTGTTGCGCATCTCCCAAGACGGGGAAGGGCGTACCTGCGCGACGGTCATCTTCGGTGTTGCCACCGCCATCTAGATTGTTCTGCGCATAGGCTTTTGCGTTGCTAGGTTTGTTCTTGGACTTGCTGTTGACCAAAGTGACTTCTAGCGGCTGCAACGCTTTGGCCAGTTTGGAGGCATCGGGCATGTCGAATGCGATGCCGAAGATGATGAACGCATGCAGGAATAGCGAGAACGAGATGGCGAACGACAAGCGTTCTTTCACCAGCAAGGTCTTGGCTATCAGCATCTTCATGCAGGGGTTTCCACTTGCGCGACATAGCGCGCTTCGAAGTTTAGCTCGAGCAGATCTATATCACCCATCTCCAGCATCACTTTCGTGTTGGCAGGCAATTCGGGTATGGATGGTACGCGCCCGACCAACGGGATGTCGCCGATCTTGACGAGGTTCTCACGCAACAAAAGCGCATCGATCTGAGTGACCTTTTCTTGCTGTAACCAGCGTAAGCACCAATATCGTTCCATGCCGCGCTGGAACTCGTTGTAGGTGGTGTAGGCGGTATCGAAGTCGCGCAGGATGGCGAACAACGCCGTGTCGTTCTTGGCATAAGCGGGTGGCTCGCCGCGCAACACGCTGATGAGTTGGCGTTGGTTCACTAAGTCCACATAACGGCGGAGCGGTGAACTCGACCATGCGTAATGCGCCACACCCAAGCCTTGGTGCGGAGCGGCGACAGTGCTCATCTTCACCTTGCCGTTGTTCTGTGTGCGGTATATGCCAGGCACTTCATTGTCGTCCAGCAATTTCCCCCACATGCTATTGGCCAAGATCATCAATTCAGACACCACCTTGTCGATGGGCGAACCGCGCAGTCGATGGCCGATAGTGACGTGGTCGTTCTCGATATGGAAGGTGTAGTCGATTTGTTGATTGCTGTTATCAGATGATTTGCCGCGCACCGCTTCTAACTTGTTAGCGAAATCGAATAGCAATTTGAGTTCAGCTGCATAGGCGTAATCAAGCTTGCCCGCCGCCAGCGTCTCTTCGTTGAACAAAGGCTCTAGTGTGTCGTGCCGTAAGTTGGCGGCGATGTGAAGGCGCTCGATACGGCTCTCGCTATTCGTCACCGCCAATGTCACGGCATCCACATCCACATACAGCGATAGCGCAGGGCAGACCTTGTCGGCGCATAGCGTGAAGGCTTGCACCACGTTGTCGGGCAGCATGGTGATCTTGTCGCCGGGCATATACACGGTGGACATGCGCTGGGCGGCGATCTTATCGATGTCTGAATCCAACGGGATGCCCAGCGAGGGCGCCGCGATATGGATGCCGATGCGCCAGCTCCCATCGGCCAATTTCTCGATGGAGAAAGCATCGTCGATCTCGGTGGTGCTGGCATCGTCGATACTGAAGGCGTTTACATTCGCCAAGGGTAGTTCGGGATGCTCTTCCACCGTCACCTCGGGGAATCCGATGCCGCGTGGGAAGTTCTCGAACAGGAACTTGTTCAAGTGGAAATCACGGATGGAAGGAAGCGCGCCACACTTTTCCAGCAGATGTGCTGAAGAGAGATGCGTCGCAGCGCAGGCGGCTTCGACCGCTTTGACTTCGATGGTGTTGCGATCCGGTTTGTACAGGATCATCGAAAGTTTATCGGCGAATTCGGACGGCAGTTGGAAGGCGATCAGTTGTGCGATGTAGCGTTCCTGTTGCTCAGCTTGAAGGCGTTTCTTCTCGGCACTGGCGAGCGCGGATTTCAGCGCATCAGGTGGGGCAGCTTTGTAGCGACCTTTGCCCTTCTTGTAGAAATGCATGGGCGAGCCGTGCAAACGTATCAATGCCCCCGCTGATTCGATGGGATTGGGGGCATGGCCGAAATACTCTTGTGCCAACGTGGCGAATTCGAATTCCTCAGATGGTGAGGCTTCCCACAGAAAATCCACATCGATATCGGCTGCAGTCTGTTCTGCCTGCACCATGAATTCGGACATGCTGGGCTGGGCGAAGCGCAACATCACATTGGCGGATTTGATCTTGCTGCGTTTGCCGTGGGTGTTCTCGACCTGCAACGACGTAGTGTTGTCCGCAAGGATGTTGCCGACCTTGAAGCCGCCGTCTTCTTCGTAAAAGATATTCATGGGGGAGTGCTGGAAAAATTGCGGCGGATTATAACCTGCGTACCTGAGGCGGAAGGGCGCATCTATAAATGCAAAGTTCTAAGCAAGACATGGCGCGAACGAAAAATTGCGACGCAGCATATGACTGATCTGTAAGGAGCAATTTTTTGTGAGCAACGCAGTATTGCGACGAAAGCGTAGCTTCAGTGAAGACTAACCTTTAGGT
>JBGSWB010000242.1:0-6585 GCA_041752675.1 Sideroxydans sp.
GCGCCGATGCGGTTCATAAAGCCGAAGCCTTTGTTACCGATAGGGCAAACGAGCAATCCCTTACCTTCACCTTCCCATGCCTTCATCTCGTTTACAGCCAAGCGCAATAGGTTGGTGTTCAAACCACCACACAAGCCTTTGTCTGAAGTGACGACGATGAGACCAACGTTCTTCACGTTCTCACGCTTGGCCAAGAATGCATGCTTATATTCTGGGTTGGCGCGCGACAAGTGCGCAGCGACGTTGCGGATCTTTTCGGCGTAGGGACGAGCGGCACGCATGCGTTCCTGCGCTCTGCGCATCTTCGCTGCTGCCACCATCTCCATCGCACGGGTGATCTTGCGCGTATTCTCTACGCTCTTGATCTTGGTGCGAATCTCTTTACTGCCGGCCATAAATCACCTCGCCTTAATAAGCTGCGCTAGCCTTGAACGATTCGATAGCTGCTACTAACAACTTTTCGTTGTCAGCAGACAGATCCTTTGTCGATTCGATCGCGTCCATCAATACTTTGTTCTTGGAACCCAAGTGAGCATGCAGACCAGCTTCGAAAGCCAGCACCTTAGGCACAGCCACGTCGTCGAAATAACCCTTGTTGACAGCGAACAAAGTCGCAGCCATCTTGGAAACGGAAAGAGGAGCGTATTGCAATTGCTTCATCAGTTCGGTAACGATCTTGCCGCGCTCAAGTTGCTTGCGTGTCGCTTCGTCCAGATCGGAAGCGAACTGCGCGAACGCTGCCAATTCACGATACTGAGCCAGTGCCAGACGCACACCGCCACCCAATTTCTTGATGACCTTGGTTTGAGCTGCGCCACCGACGCGGGATACGGACACACCGGCGTTGATCGCTGGACGGATACCTGCGTTGAACAAGTCCGATTCCAAGAAGATCTGACCGTCGGTGATGGAGATCACGTTGGTTGGAACGAAAGCGGAAACGTCACCTGCTTGTGTCTCGATCACTGGCAGAGCGGTCAAAGAACCAGTCTTGCCTTTGACTGCGCCCTTGGTGAAGGCTTCGACATATTCGGCGTTCACACGAGCTGCGCGCTCCAACAAACGAGAGTGCAAATAGAACACGTCGCCTGGGTAAGCTTCACGACCGGGTGGACGGCGCAACAGCAGGGAGATTTGACGATATGCCCAAGCTTGCTTGGTCAAGTCATCGTAGACGATCAATGCATCTTCGCCGCGGTCACGGAAGTATTCGCCCATGGTGCAACCTGCATATGGTGCCAAGAATTGCATCGCTGCGGAATCGGAAGCAGTAGCAGCAACGACGATGGTGTATTCCATCGCGCCATGTTCTTCCAACTTGCGTACGACGTTAGCTACTGTCGAAGCCTTTTGACCGATCGCAACGTAGATACAGGTCATGTTCTGACCCTTTTGGTTGATGATCGCATCAACAGCAACAGCAGTCTTGCCTGTCTGACGGTCGCCAATGATCAGCTCGCGTTGACCACGACCGACTGGAACCATAGAGTCGATTGACTTCAGACCAGTTTGTACTGGTTGGTCAACAGACTTACGTGCGATGACGCCAGGAGCGACTTTCTCGATCTTGTCGGTCATCTTGGCATTGATCGGACCTTTGCCATCGATCGGTTGACCCAACGCGTTCACTACACGACCGCGCAATTCTGGACCAACTGGTACTTCCAAGATGCGACCAGTACATTTAACTGTGTCGCCTTCGGTGATGTGTTCGTATTCACCCAAGATAACTGCACCAACGGAGTCACGCTCAAGGTTCAGCGCCAAACCGAAAGTGTTGCCTGGGAATTCCAACATCTCGCCTTGCATCACATCGGACAAGCCGTGTACGCGGACGATACCGTCGGTCACGCTGACCACCGTACCTTCGGTGCGCGCTTGGGTCAGTGCTTCGAAGTTCTCGATGCGACTGCGGATCAGATTACTAATTTCGGAAGGGTTGAGCTTCATCTGGATTTCCTCATTCTTGATAATTCTTTATCAGGCCAAGTTGGTGGCAATTAAGCAAGCGCGTTCGCCATTTCGCTCAGACGCGTGAGCGCAGAGCCGTCGATCACCTTGTCACCGGCGCGGATCACCACGCCACCCAGCAGATCTTTTTTCACGTTACAAGCCAATTTGATCTCACGGCCCATACGCTTCTTCAGCGAGCTGACGATCTTATCTTGTTGTGCAGCAGACAGTTCGAAAGCCGAATCGACCACTACATTGACCGTCTTCTCAGCATCCGCTTTCAACACTTCGAACAATTCCGCGATCTCTGGCAATACCAGCAAACGCTGGTTATCAGCCAAGACACGCACGAAGTTGCGTTGTTGTGCATTCGCACTCGCGCCCGCAAAAACATCCATCAGATCCGCTACTTTGGCCTTGGATACCTTCGGGTTGCTGACAACAGCGTGCACTTCGGCGTTCTGCACTATATCGGCCAGACCGAGCAACAACTCAGACCAAGCTTTAAGTGCGTTCTGCTTTTGCGCTTCTTCGAACGCTGCCTGAGCGTAAGGACGTGCAATAGTAATGGCGTTAGACATGACGATCAGATTTCCGCAACGAGTTTATCGAGCAGATCGTTGTGTGCCTTCGCATCGATCTCGCGGCCCAAGATCTTACCGGCACCCGCCAGCGCGATGGCTGACACTTGGGTACGCAGTTGCTCTTTAGCACGGAACACTTCTTGATCGATCTCAGCCTTGGCACCAGCGATGATACGATCGCCTTCTACCTTAGCTTGATTCTTGGCTTCTTCAACGATCTCACTACCGCGCTTTTCGCTGTTAGCGATGATGTCACCAGCCTTTTCTTTCGCTTCGCGCAGGATCTCGGCGGAGCGTTTAGAAGCCAGTTCCAGATCATGCTTTGCACGTTCAGCATCGGCCAATCCATCGGCGATCTGTTTCTTACGTGCTTCCAGCGCAGCGACGATCGGTGTCCACACGAACTTCATGCAGAACCACACGAACAACGCGAACATGATGGTCTGAGCGAGAAGAGTTGCATTGATATTCATGCAAGCTTCCTTTCTTTATTATGCTTTGCGTTGAGCGGATCAGCCGACTACAGCGAACAGAACGTACATCGCGATACCAACAGCGATCATCGGAACCGCATCAACCAGACCCATGACAACGAAGAACTGTGTACGCAGCATTGGGATCAATTCAGGTTGGCGAGCAGCACCTTCCAAGAAACGACCACCCAAGATACCGATACCAACGGCCGCGCCGAGCGCGCCCAGACCCATCATCAATGCGCCAGCGATGTACAGCAGTGCGTTTGCCATTTCCATTTTCTATTTCTCCTGTTGATAAATAATAAAGTTGATAAAAGAATTAATGATGTTCTTGATGCGCCATATCCAGATAGACAACGGTCAGCGTCATGAAAATGAACGCCTGCAATGTCACGATCAAGATGTGGAAGATCGCCCAACCCAGTGAAAGCAAGATCTGCGAACCATAAAGGGTCACGCCAGTTACTGAGAAGCCCGCCCATGCACCGCCCATCAGAGCGATCAGGATGAAGATCATTTCGCCAGCGTACATGTTACCGAACAGACGCAACGCCAAAGAGATAGGCTTAGCGATCAAGTTCACGCCTTCCAGCAAGAAGTTGACTGGCATGCCCCACTTGCCGAACGGCTGAAGTGTGAGTTCGCCCACGAAACCGCCTAGACCCTTCACCTTCACGCTGTAATAGAGAACCAACAGGAATACCCCGATGGCCATACCAAATGTGGCGTTGGGATCAGTTGAAGGAACGACCTTGAAGAAAGGAACTCCGAGGGAACCCATTAGCAAAGGGATGTAATCGATGGGCAACAAGTCCATCAGGTTCATGGTGAACACCCAGAAGAAGATGGTCAACGCCAATGGTCCGACCATGTTGTTCCTGCCGGAGAAAGAACCGCGAACGCTGTTGTCGATGAATTCGATCGCCCACTCACAGAAGTTCTGCAGACCACTTGGCGTACCCGTGACGACGCTCTTAGCGACGCTACGGAACACCAGCATGATGATCGCACCAAGCAACAATGAAACGAAGAATGTGTCTAGGTTCAAAGCCCAGAAGCCCATTGCTTTGGCTTCCTCAGAGGTATGCGCAACCGTCCAAGTCGCTTGCTGAAGCGCCTCTACGGCGCCGTCTGCACTATGACGCTCGAAGCCCGCAGGCAATTGACCGTAGGTGAGGTTTTGCAGGTGGTGATGGATGTATTCCGCTGAGGTATGAGCTTCGCTGGACATTTTTATTCACTATCTTCGGTTTTGATTCTCAAAAACAAGCGTGCTACCAATAGTGCCGCTTGACCTAATACAAACCCGCCCATTACTGCCAGCGGTGATTTCAGTATCGCCATGGCTAGACCCAGCGATACGACCACCAAGAAGAAACGCTCGGCGGCGTAAAAATACATGAGCCGTAATTGAAGATGTGCATCATGGGCAGAACGCTGATTCGCTCGGGACATTCTCCAAGCCATCATCGCGCCATTGAGAACTGAGACCCCTCCCCCAATCAACACCGCTATCGCAAATTGCGGCGTTGCTCCGACACCCAAGGTAGCACTTCCGGCGATGATCGCAACAATGAGTTGAACCCATGTCACGCGCCTTATTTGTTGTTTTTCTTGTACCTCGGCTTCTGCAAGCGCGGCGATGATAGCGGCGTTCAGCGGGGGTGTCAAACGCTCTTGCGGTTCTTCACCCACTGAATTTGTCAATTAACGGCCCTTTGTGAGCTTGTTCAGCAAATCGCTCAGCTGGTCATTGCTTGAATATTCGATGACCAATTTCCCCGTTCCCTTTTTGCCACTCTTGATCTCGACTCGCGTCCCTAGTTGCTCGCTGATCTCCTCTTGGATGCGCTGCGTATCACGATCCGCTACAGGTTTCTTTGCGGCGGACGGGTTTGCGGGTGACTCTGATTGACGCTGTACCAATCTCTCTGCTTCACGAACTGACAACTTCTCCATCACGATCTTGTTAGCCAACAATATCTGTTGGGCCGGTTCAAGCGAGAGCAATGCGCGCGCATGCCCCATGTCCAGCAGGTTATCCATCAACATCTCTTGCACATCCGTCGGCAGTTTTAGCAAGCGCAATAGATTGCTTGCAGCACTGCGTGAGCGACCCACTGCTTCTGCAGCGGCTTGATGTGTCATTTGGAATTCGTCGATGAGTCGTTGGATGCCGATGGCTTCTTCCAATGGATTCAGATCTTCGCGTTGGATGTTCTCGATCAGCGCCATCGCCAAAGCAGCGTTATCAGGCACCTTGCGCACCAGCACTGGAACCTGTTTTAGCTCCGCCAGTTGAGCTGCGCGCCAGCGACGCTCACCCGCTATAATCTCATAACCGCCGTTGGGCAATTCGCGCGCCAAGATCGGCTGGATGATGCCTTGCACCCTGATAGAGGAAGCTAGTTCGTTCAATGAAGCCTCATCCATTCGACTGCGTGGCTGATATTTGCCCGGCCTGAGCTCTTCCACCTTCAGTTCGCGTAAGGTGTCATTCGACTTTGTCGAGCCACTCCCTGCTAACAACGCATCCAGTCCGCGCCCCAATCCCTTGTTCGGTTTGACCATGTTCATCTTTCCTTTTTCAATTCGTTGCTGTGGCGTTGTTCAAAAGTTCGCCTGCCAAAGCGAGATATGCCTGCGTACCCTTGGATTGCGCATCGTGATACAGCACAGGAACGCCATAACTGGGCGCCTCGGCCAAGCGCACGTTACGCGGGATCACTGTGCGGTACACCTTGTCGCCAAAGTGCTGTTGCAACTGATCCGAGACCTGTTGTGCCAAGGAGTTGCGTGGGTCGAACATGGTGCGTAACAGACCTTCGATCTCCAGTTCTGGATTCAGACTCTCGCGTACTTTACGGATGGTATTGACTAGGTCACTCAACCCTTCCAAGGCGTAGTATTCACATTGCATCGGGATCATCACCGAACGCGCTGCGCATAGGCCGTTCAGTGTGAGCAGGTTCAGCGCTGGTGGGCAATCGATGAGCACGTAGTCATATTCGTGGGCGACCGCCTGCAATTCCAGCTTGAGGCGCATCTCGCGTCCTTCCATACCAACCAATTCGATCTCAGCGCCGGCCAGGTCGCGATTGGCTGGAAGCACGTCGTATTTACCCTTGTCTGACGTGATGCGCGCTTGGGCAATGGTCGCCTCGCCGATCAACACGTCATACACAGACAATTCCAGATCACCCTTGTTGATACCGCTACCCATGGTGGCATTGCCTTGTGGGTCTAGGTCCACTAATAGCACTCGTTTTTTCACGGCACCCAAGCTGGCTGCTAGATTGACGGTGGTCGTAGTTTTACCTACGCCGCCTTTTTGGTTAGTTATAGCCATTATCTTCGTCATGCAATCTGCTCCCTAGACACCTTTGCGATCACCAAGCTACGCGCCGCTTCAATTCCCGGCACTTTCAATGAAACGATATTTTCGATCTCGAAACCTTTTGTGATTCCCGCCAGCTCCGGTTCGGGCTGGCCCTTCATTGCAGCCCACCGCCCATTGGGCGCGATCAAGTGTCTGCTCACAGCCAGAAAATCTCCGAGTTCAGCAAAGGCCC
>JBGSWB010000243.1:0-2301 GCA_041752675.1 Sideroxydans sp.
CCCGCCGAAGCGTTAGAGACCATCACTGCGACATTGAATGATGCCGTAACTGAAGCGCGAATGGCTTATCCAGCCATCCGCGCGATTGGCATCGGTTTTCCTGGTTTCATCGATCCAACTTCGCGTCAAGTCATCTCATCCCCCAATCTTCCTAATCTTTCGAATGCAGATATCGTCGGCCCCTTGGAGCGACGTAGCGGACTTGCTGTTGTGTTGGAGAATGACGCGTCCGCTGCCGCCTATGGTGAATTCGCGCTGTCGCCACAAAGCAACGGCGATCTCATCTACATCGGTCTTGGCACGGGTGTGGGTGGCGTTGGTGTTGCAAGGCGAGTTACGTGGAGGCACACATGGTGTCGCTATGGAGATCGGACACCTCACTGTCGAGCGCGGCGGTCGTCCTTGTGGTTGCGGCAATCGTGGGTGCTTGGAACAGTACGCTTCGACCAATGGTGTGGTTAAGACCTATGCCGAGCTGACAGGTAAGTCACTTAGTGCTTATGACATCGCGCAGGCGGTGCAACAGAACGATAAAGCAGCCGTAAAAGCCTTCGAGCAGGCAGGTGAATATCTCGCCAGCGCACTAGCTCATATCACCAAGGTGGTCGATGTGGGGGATGTGGTCGTTGGCGGCGGTATGAGTGCCTCGTGGTCTTTGATGCAAGCTGCGTTCGAGCGAGGCCTGCACGAAGACCTTATACCTGCATTGCGTGGCAAGGTAAAAGTCCGCATATCTCAAGCACAAGACCAAGCCGGCATCATCGGTGCGGCGATGCTCGCAGGTCGTCAAGGCTAATCTGTTCTGGGTTGGGGTAAGTTTGGTAGAATCTACCCCTTGAATTGCCCGCCTTTATTTTTTACAGCCCGTCCTAGGAAGTTATCGTGAATACGCCTCTCAATCCTGCAATTCCCAAACAACACAGTATCTTGAAGATGCCCGCACTGGGTACCGACTCTATCAGCGTGATGGAGGATTTTCGCCGTTATTTCAGCCATACCTTGGGTTGGGAGAAATCCACCCTGTCGGGGTATCCCGTTTATTCGTCTTTGTCTTCGACCCTGCGTGACCGTCTGATCGAGCGTTGGAGAAACACACAACGCGCTTACGATGAATCGAATTGCAAGCAAGCCTATTACCTGTCACTCGAGTTCTTGATGGGAAGAGCGATGGGCAATGCCATGCTCAATCTCGATATGCAGCAAGAGGTCGATGAGGCGATGCGCAACTTCGGCGTGGCGCTGGAAGATGTGCAAGATCAAGAGAGTGATGCGGGTCTGGGTAATGGTGGTCTGGGTCGCTTGGCGGCTTGTTTCTTGGATAGCTGCGCCACCTTGCAGTTGCCGGTGACTGGTTATGGCTTGCGTTATGAATACGGTATGTTCCGTCAGCGCCTAGAGAACGGTGCGCAGTTGGAAGATCCAGACCATTGGTTGCGCAACGGCAATCCTTGGGAGATCGAGCGTCCAGAGTATGCGGTGCGCATCAAGTTCGGCGGTCGTAGTGAGATATTTAAAGATATTGACGGCAAGCTACATGCACGCTGGGTGGATTCGCAGGATGTGATGGCTGTCCCTTTCGATATGCCTATCCCAGGCTATCGCAACGGCACGGTGAATACGCTGCGTCTGTGGAAATCTACAGCCACGGACGAATTCAATCTGGAAGAATTCAATGCGGGCAGCTACACCGAAGCCGTCGCTGCGAAGAATGCCGCTGAGCACATCACCATGGTGTTGTACCCGAACGATGCAAGCGAGAACGGTAAAGAGTTGCGCTTGCGTCAACAATACCTGCTGGCTTCTGCAAGTCTGCAAGACGTATTGCGCCGTTGGGTGAGCAAGCATGGTAAGGACTTCACGCATTTCGCTGAGAAGAACGCTTTCCAATTGAACGATACGCATCCGACCTGTTCAGTAGCAGAGCTGATGCGCTTATTGATGGATGAACAGGGTCTGGGCTGGGATGCTGCGTGGAAGATCACTAGCAAGACGATGGCTTACACTAACCACACGCTGTTGCCAGAAGCGTTGGAAAAGTGGCCTGTCAGTATGTTCGGTCGTTTGTTGCCGCGCCTGTTGGAGATCATCTACGAGATCAATGCGCGCTATCTGGCCGAAGTGGCTTTGCGTTGGCCTAGCGACGTGGCGCGTCAGCGCCGTATGTCCATCATCGAAGAAGGTCATGTGCCACATGTGCGTATGGCTTATTTGGCGGTCGTGGCTTGTCACTCCGTCAACGGCGTCGCTGAGTTGCACTCGAAATTGCTACAACAACATTTGTTCCATGATTTCTTCGAGTTG
>JBGSWB010000244.1:0-10312 GCA_041752675.1 Sideroxydans sp.
ATGAATTTGTCTTTGCTGGCGAGGAACGCTGCGTAGTCTTCGCACACGCTAGGTGTGAGACCGTATTCCTTCAGATAGCCGGACATGATCTCGCGGCGGCCTAGGCTTTCGGCGAGCAGCAGGGTGCGTCCCTTGTAACTACGCAGGAAGTCTTCGAACTTTTGCGTGGGGACTTCGGCGCGGCGATCGACGGCGATGGAGGGGATGGTTGCAGTGGCGCAGGGCGTCAGTGTCGCGCCACTCTCGCTGGTGATGATGTCCACCCGCGCGAACGTTTTCGCACGGATGAAGAACTGCTCCCCATCCAAGAACAACTCTTTGGTTTCCAACAGCGGATGTTGCGGGTCGCCACGCAATAAGTTGTAGCGCGAGGCGGTATCCACCGCGAACTGTTGTATCGCGGCATCCACATCGTGGTGCAGGCATAACGTGGCGTTCTGCGGCAGGTAGTCGAACAGCGTCGCGGTCTTGTCGAAGAAAAGCGGCAGGTAATACTCGATGCCCGCAGGCGCGATGCCCTTGCTCACATCTTTATAGATGCGTGACTTGGATGGGTCGCCCTCGAATCGGTCGCGGAAATTCTGGCGGAAGGTCGCCTGACCTTTTTCGTCCATGGGGAACTCGCGTGCGGGCAGCATGCGGATCTCCGGCACGGGATACAAGGTGCGCTGCGTATCCACATCGAAGGTGGCGATGGTCTCGATCTCGTCATCGAACAGGTCGAGGCGATAGGGCAACACGCTGCCCATGGCGAACAGATCGATGATGCCGCCGCGCACGCAATACTCGCCGGGGGTCAGCACCTGCTGCACATGGTTGTAACCGGCCAGCGTCATCTGTTGCCGGAAGGCGGCTAAGTCTAGCCGTTCGCCCTTCTTCAGGAAGAAGGTGTAGGCCGCTAGATAGGACACGGGGGGCAACGGGTACAGCGCAGTCGTGATGGGTACGATGACGACATCGAAATTGTTGCTGCGGATGTGATGCAGAGTAGCCAAGCGTTCCGAGATCAGATCTTGGTGCGGCGAGAAGTGGTCGTAGGGCAACGTCTCCCAGTCTGGCAGCAGATGCACGCGCAGTTTGGGCCCGAAGAAAGGTATCTCCTCCACCAGTCGCTGCGCTTCCAATGCGTTGGCGGCGATGACCACAAGCGGTGAATGTTGAGCGGCGTATTGCGCCAGCGCGAGTGCATCCGAAGAACCGATCAGGTTCGTGTAACGGGGGTGTGAATGTCTAGAAGCGAACAGCATGGAGACGGCCTGAAACAAAGGCGCGCATTATAAGCCACGCGGGCTGCGCTCCTGCTTTACAATTCGGCCATGTGCGAATCACAGTCTTCCGTTCTTGCTGCCGGTCACGGTGGAAATATGGGGCACGAACTTGACATCCACCTTCTCGGACCGGCCGCTCTGGCCAGTCCTTATCATGCCTACCTCGACCTGCCTCACGCTCAAGTGTTGAGGAGCCAGAAAGAGCCCATCAACTGGGTGAGGTGAAACAGATGAGACTCTCCGACATCAGCCTTGCGACTCGAATCACCTTATTAGGGGTGTCGCTGGTGGTGGCGGGTGGTTTGCTGTGGGGTGCCAATGAGAATAAACGGCTACAGGAGCAATTCCTGAGCGAACGCGTGGCGACACTGGATACGACACTAAGGGTTGAGCACGAGCGCATGCAGATGCAGATCGACACCTTACGCCGCGACACGCAGTTCCTGTCCAATACGCCACCGATCTCTGGTCTCGCACGTGCCATCCAGCACGGCGGTATCGATCCGCGTGAGCACAATACGCGCGCGGAGTGGGAGCGCCGTCTGCAGGAGATATTCAGTGCCTTTTTAGAGGCCAACCCGGATTACTACCAAGCACGCTATATCGGTCTGACTGATGGTGGGCGCGAACTGGTGAGTGTGGTGCGACAGGCAGGGGGCATCGTCGTTGCTAGCCGCGCGGATTTACAACGCAAAGGAGATCGGGACTATTTCAAGAGAACTCTGACTCAAGCTGCAGACAAGGTTCATCTTTCTGATTTCAATCTCAATCAGGAACATGGGCGTATCGAAGTACCGTACCGGCCGACTTTACGCGCTGTGATATCGATATTCGATGAGCGTGGCCAACGTTTCGGTATGTTGGTGCTGCACCTAGATGCGACCAACTTGTTCATGCCGATTTATCAAGTCCAATCAGCAGGGGTACAGATATTCATCGCCGATCACAATGGACATTACTTAAAACATCCGGATAGTAGTCGAGCCTTTGTTTTCGAACTTGGTGCGGAAGCTGATGACATCCGTCAGGAGTTTCCGCATCTCGCACCCCACTTTGGAACAGATGCCTCGGCATCCCAGCAGCTGCATCTGTACGCGAACGGTAGTGATGGTTACCTTGCAGCACAACGACTGAACTACGACTGGAACGACCCATCCCATTTCCTGATGTTGGCCTACTATCTCCCGCAGTCGGTGCTGGATGCTGAGCAGGCGGATATCCCCACGCGCAGCTTGCTGATCGCTTTGGGATTGACGCTACTTGCTGCAGTGGCGTTCATGCTCATGCTGCACTATCTATTGCGACCACTCAGACGTATCACCCATGCGGCGAGCGAGATCGCCGCGAATCGCCGCATCGCACGCTTGTATGAGAGGGGCGGTGGTGAGATCGGTGAGTTGGTGCAAGCGCTTAATCACATGATGACCACCCTGTCGGGGCAAGAAGCACTCGCGCGCGAGAACGCCTTCCGCCAAGAATTGATCGAGTCGCTGCCAGGTGTGTTCTACATGCTGGATGAGCGCGGGTTTTTCCAGATGTGGAACCGAAGTTTCGAGACGCTCGTGGGACGTGTCGGGATAGGCTTGGCAGGGCTGAATGCGCTTGAGTTGTTTGCAGAAGACGATAAGCAGTTGGTCGGATCGCGTATAGGAGAGGTGTTCGCCTCGGGAGAATCTTCGGTCGAGGCTGGATTGGTCACACCCTCCGGCGTCGTCCCCTTCCATTTCACCGGTCGTCGCGTCATGCGTGATGGCAAGCCGGTGCTGATCGGTCTGGGGTTGGATATCTCCGAGCAACGCACACATCTGCAACAGATCGAAGCGCAGCTCAAGCGCAATGTGGCATTGCGCGACAACTCGATGGAAGGCGTGCACGTGATGGATGCCAAGGGGGATGTGCTGGAAGTGAATGCGGCGTTCTGTCGTATGCTGGGCTACACGCTTGAAGAAGTGAAGCAGCTCAATGTCCGCGATTGGGATGACCAATTCACCTCAGATGAGTTGGGTCAGCGCTTCCGCGAATTGGTAGGGCACAGTGCCACCTTTGAAACGGTGCATCGACGTAAGGACGGCACGATGCTCCAGGTCGAGGTGTGTGCTACCGGAGTGGAGATCGGCGGCCATGTCTATCTATATGCGTCCAGCCGCGACATCACCGAGCGTAAGAAAGCGCAGGAAGCCTTGTTGCGCTACCACAGGGTCATCGAGACCGCGATGGACGGCTACTGGATGACCAGTAGTGATGGGTTTCTGCAAGAGACGAACGCAGCCTATGCACGCATGTCAGGTTACACCCAACAAGAGTTAGTGGGCATGCACATCAGCCAGTTAGAAGCCAGCGAACGACCAGAAGATGTGCGCGCACACATGGAGACGATCGTCGCTCAAGGCTATGACAGTTTTGAGACTCGTCATCGGCGTAAGTCTGGTGAGGTCATCGACATCGAAGTCTCGGTCACTTTCACGGATGGACATTTCTATGTCTTCAGCCGGGATATCTCACAGCGCAAGCAGTATGCCGCACGTTTGGCGCATCAGCAGGAGATGCTGGAGGAGGCTCAGCATTTGGGTAAGCTGGGGAGTTGGGAACTGGAGAATGACGAGTTGATCTGGTCGGACGAGACCTATCAGATATTCGAACAGGACAGATCGATCACCAGCGGTCTGCTCAAGATATTCAACGATGCCATCCACCCTGACGATCGTGAGCCGGTGGAGCAGGCATACCAGCGTGCCTTGCAAGACAGAGAATCCTTTGACATCGAACACCGTTTGCTACTACCAGATGGTCGTATCAAATGGGTGCGAGAACATTGCAATACGATCTACGATGAGGGGGGCAGTCCGCTCCACTCTGTCGGCATGGTGCAGGACATCACCGAGCGCAAACGCAACGAAGACGAACTGCGTGTGGCAGCAGCAGCGTTCGAGACACACGACGGCATCCTCATCACTGATGCGAATGCCAACATCCAACGCGTCAATCGCGCATTCGAAACGATCACCGGGTATAGCCAAGGGGAAGTGCAGGAGCTGAACCCTCGATTCTTGAGCTCAGGACGGCACGACGCAAAATTTTTCCAAACGATGTGGGAACATCTGGTGCAGGAAAATGCATGGTCCGGAGAGGTATGGGACAGGCGCAAGAGCGGCGATATCTATCCGAAATGGATGACCATCTCTGCGGTAAAGGACGAGCATGGCGCAGTCACCAACTATGTCGCGATCTTCAGCGACATCACCGAGCGCAAGCGTAACGAGGAAGAGATCCGCAACATGGCGTTCTATGATGCGCTGACGCAACTGCCCAATCGGCGTTTATTCATTGATCGCTTGCAAAGCGCATTGGCAGCCTCGACGCGGAGCGGTGATTTTGGTGCGTTGCTGTTCATCGATCTCGATCGCTTCAAAGTGTTGAACGACACAGTGGGGCATGACTATGGTGACCTGTTGCTGATAGAAGTGGCAAAACGCATCAGAGCTTGCGTACGCGAAGTCGACACGGTGGCCAGACTCGGCGGTGATGAGTTCGTGGTCGTGGTGGATGGTGTTGGCGGCGATAGGGAAGAAGCATCGCACAAGGCTGCACTGGTGGCGGAGAAGATACGCGAGTCGCTGTCGCAACCTTATCAACTCAAAGAACATGAACATTCCAGCTCTCCCAGCATCGGGGTCGAGCTATTCCTCGACAGTGACGTATCGGCGGATGAACTGATCAAACATGCAGATGTGGCGATGTATCAAGCTAAGCGTGCAGGACGCAACACGGTATATTTCTACGCACCTGAACTAGAGTAAGGCATCGACAGGATGGGGTGAGGCGTCTCATCACAAGATGACTCACTTCCTATCGTCTTTGAGTTGAATGAGTCACTTCCTGAGCCGTCCTGTTTTACAATCCGTACATGTCTGAATTCCACGCTTTAGTCCCCGCCGCCGGTTTCGGTGCCCGTATGGGTAACGAGTTGCCTAAGCAATATCTCGATCTGGCCGGCCGGCCGATGATCTGGCACGCACTGTCCACGTTGTGTGCCAATCCCAACATCAAGACCGTGTTCGTGGTGTTGGCGCCTGATGATGAATATTTCGCACGTTATGACTGGTCGCATTGTGCAGGCAAGTTAGAGCCGCTCTATTGCGGCGGCTCGACGCGCGCCGAGAGCGTCGCGAACGGGCTACTGGCTTCCGAGTTGGAGTCGGACGATTGGGTGTTGGTACACGATGCGGCGCGCCCTTGCCTGAGCGCACATCTACTGTCACGCATGATCGCCGAGCTGCGCGATGATCCGGTTGGCGGCATCTTGGCAGTTCCCGTGGCGGACACTTTGAAGCGAGGCGACTCGAAGCAACGCATCGCTCACACCGAGCCGCGTGAGGGGCTTTGGCAAGCGCAGACACCGCAGATGTTCCGCGCCGGATTGCTGGCGCAGGCCTTGCAACAATGTAAGACGGTCACCGACGAGGCATCCGCCATCGAAGCGTTGGGGTTACAACCAAAGCTAGTGGCAAGCGACAGCAGCAATTTCAAAGTCACCTATCCGCAGGACATCGTGTTGGCGGAGTTGTTATTGAAGGAACACAAATGAGGATAGGACAAGGTTTTGATGTTCACCAACTGGTAGCAGGGCGCAAGCTGATCATCGGCGGCGTGGACATTCCCTATGCGAAAGGTCTGCTCGGACACTCCGATGCTGACGTGTTGTTGCATGCTATCTGCGACGCGCTGCTGGGCGCGGCGGCGCTGGGCGATATCGGCAAACATTTCGCCGACACAGATGCTAAGTTCAAAGACATCGACAGTCGCATCTTGTTGCGTGACGTGGCCAGCAAGATCGAGTCGGTGGGATATCGCATCGGCAACGTGGATGCCACCATCATCGCGCAAGCGCCCAAGATGGCGCCGCACATCCCCACCATGGTCGCAAATATCGCAGCGGACCTTGGCATCGGACCAAGCTGCGTGAACGTGAAAGCCACCACTACCGAACAACTGGGTTACACCGGACGCGGCGAAGGCATCGCCGCGCAGGCGGTTGCCTTGTTGTTAGTGAATGTTGAAACGGTCGGCTGAGCCGACAAGATCAGATGCGCCTCCTCGCCATAGAGACCTCCACCGAATATTGTTCCGTCGCCTTGTGGCAAGACGGTGTCGTGAGCGAGCGTTGCGAGTTGGTGGGGCAGAAGCATTCCGAGGTGTTGATGGAGATGCTGGATGCCTTGCTCAAGGAAGCGGGCATCAAGGTCGAGCAGGTCGATGGCATCGCCTTCGGTAAAGGTCCAGGTTCGTTCACGGGGGTGCGCATCGCGTGTGGCGTGACGCAAGGATTGGCGCTGGGGGCGGATGTCGAAGTGGTCGGCGTGTGCACCTTGGAAGCGTTGGCAGAGGCATCGGGTAAAAACAAAGTCATCGCCGCGCTGGACGCGCGCATGAGCGAGTTGTATCTAGCGGCGTACGAGAAACGAGATGGAGAGTGGTATGCGGTCATCGCTCCCTGTCTATGCAAAGCTGAGGATGCGCCTGCGCTGAGTGGTGATGGATGGTTCGGCGTGGGAAGTGGTTTCGCGGTGAGCGGTGTTGCGCTCCAAGCGCGTTACGTTGATCAATTGAGCGGTGTGGATGAGAAGGCGGTGCCACAAGCATCGGCAGTGGCGCGCATCGGCGAACGTGAGGTCGCCAAGGGCAATGCGGTGGATGCCGCGTTAGCTTTGCCACTCTATCTGCGCGACAAGGTCGCGCTGAAGACCAGCGAGCGAGTCGCAAAATGATATTGCGCGAGATGACGGAAGCCGATCTGGATGCCGTGTTGCGCATCGAGCGTGAGGTGCATGGGCATCCGTGGACGTTAGGGAATTTCAGCGATGCTTTGCGTAGCGGGTATCAGTGCAAGGTATTCGAGTCTGCCGGCGTGATGATGGGTTATGCGGTGATGATGTTAGCGGTGGATGAGGCGGAGTTGCTGGACATCGCTATCGACAAAGGGCATCAGCGCAAAGGTGTCGGTCGCAAGTTGTTGGAAGCCATGTTGTCCTTGGCGCGGCATGAGAACATGCAGCGTATGGTGTTGGAAGTCAGGGCCTCGAACCAAGCCGCTATCGCGCTGTATCGCGCGAGCGGCTTCGAGCAGATCGGTCTGCGCCGTGATTACTATCCGGCAACGAACGGGCGTGAAGACGCGATATTGATGGGAAAAGGGCTGTGAACCTCAGAGACGAGAACGTGCTACGCGAGATGAATCTGTACCCCTTGTGGGTACGGAAAGAGATGCCTGCGCAAAGCGAACAGCCATCTGTTGAGATACCTCAAGAAGTCGAAGCGCAGCCCGTCGCTCATGTCGCTCCGGTCGAAGCAGTACGGCATGCAGAAACACGCATCGCACCCGCATCGGGATGGGATGAGCTCAAAGCCCAAGTGAAGGATTGCACCGCTTGCAAACTGCGTGCTGGGTGTACGCAGACGGTGTTCGGCGTGGGCGATGAGAATGCGGATTGGTTGTTCGTGGGCGAAGGCCCAGGGGCGGATGAGGACGAGCGCGGCGAGCCATTCGTGGGGCAGGCGGGCAAGTTGCTGGACAACATGCTGGCGTCCATCAAGCTCAAACGTGGCAACAACGTGTACATCGCCAATATCGTCAAATGTCGTCCACCCAACAATCGCGCACCCGAAGCAGATGAGGTGGCGACTTGTCTGCCCTATCTGAAACAGCAGATCGCACTCATCAACCCTAAACTCATCGTGGCCTTGGGCAAGACTGCGGCAACTGCATTGCTGGGTAAGGAAGCGACGCTGGGTTCGATGCGCACTACCTTCCACGATTTCCACGGCATCCCTCTGCTCGTCACTTATCACCCCGCTTATCTCTTGCGTAGCCCTGCAGAGAAGGCCAAAGCTTGGCAAGACCTGTGTATGGCGGTCAAGCGAATGCAATAGAGATGTTAAAAACTCTAAATCTTGTGTTTCTTTTGCCCATCGCCTCGGTTAGGATTGGTTTTAATAGAAGGTCGTAAGACCACAGATGTCGGAGGAGTTATGAAGCGCAGTTTTCAGATCGACCACCCACGCTGGGTGGCGGTGTTAGCGTGTGTCTCACTGATGGTCTTGTCTTCCTGTTCTGAAAGAGCGGTGGAGCCTCTTCGCATCGCCAGTAGCCCTTGGCCTGGCTATGAGCCTATCTACCTCGCTCGAGAACTCGGCTATCTCCCCCCTGCACAAGCGACCATCTACGAATTGCCTTCCTCCGACATCACGTTGGAGTCTTTCCGTAACCGCTCTGCCGATATTGCTACGTTGACCTTGGATGAAACGCTGGAACTCATGCATGGCGGAGTCAAATTGCGCGTCTTGCTGGTGATGGATGGCTCCAATGGTGCTGACGCAGTGATGGTATCTCCAAAGATCAAGAAGTTGTCCGATCTGAAGGGGAAGCGTATCGCGATAGAGAATATCACTCTGGGGGGGGTACATGTTGAGCCGCCTTCTGAGTGCAGCCAAGCTGAAGCGAGAGGATGTACATATCCTGTCCTTTTCCGAGAATAAACACGAAGAGATGTATCTGCAAGGCAAAGCAGATGCCTTCATCACTTTCGACCCGTTCAAGACTCGCTTGGAGAAATTGGGGGCGCATGCCATCTTTGATAGTAGCGACATACCGAACGAGATATTCGATCTGATGGTGGTGCATGAAGATGTCTACATGCAGCGCCACAAAGAGGTCTGTGACGTCGCCAGACAGTGGTTCCGTACGCAGGCCTACATGCAGCGATCTCCAGACGAAGCGGCTGCCATCATCAGCAAACGGTTGGAGACATCTCCCGCAGAATATGCCTTGATGCTCAAGGGGATAAAGACACCTGACCTGCAAGAGAACCTGCTGCTGATTTCGGGTGATAGTCCGAGCATCCTCAAGCCGGGTAAGTTGTTGAATGATGTGATGGTCAAAGAAGAGCAACTCACACATCAAGTCGATCTTGCGCGCGGACTTGATCCAGATATGCGATCTTGCTTCGGCGGCTGAGATCATACGAATGAACCTACGGCTCTCGATACTGATCCCGCTCATCTTGATGGTCTTCACGATCACCAGCTCGGTGCTCATCCATCTGCAGGAGATGAGAGAGAACCGGGCGCGCATCGAACAGATGGAGTTGCGCGAGGTGAGGTTCGCCGTGTCTCAACTGCAGAACATCCTCTACAACAGATTGACTGCCGGTGACGAAGAAGAGGCGCAGTTGAGTCTATCGTTGACAGCTATGCGTCCGGATATACGTGCGTTGATACTGGTCGATGCACATGACAAGGTGCTGATGTCGAATCGATTCGCTTGGAAGGGCGAGCCTGCGGCAGCACATTCTTCGTACTCTATAGTCGATGCTTCCGCCGTCGCTAAGAGTGGTGTGAGCGATCTGGCGTTCAATGCAGAACAGACTTCCATGCTCCAAGGATACTTTCCCTTGATCGTGTCGTACACGCGGGGTGGCTTGGAAAAAAAGATGGGATTGTTGTACGTCGAAGCTGACATCTCTGCACAATTGCAAGAGGCGAGTCGCACGACTTTGGTCCAATCATCGATATTCGCACTCATCGCTTTCTTCTCCGCATTGTCCATCGCCTATGTCTTGCATCGTTTGGTGAGTAGACGGGTCGAGGCGCTATCCAAGGCGGCGAGTCGCATCGCAGCCGGAGATTATTCCGTGCAGACCAGATTGTCCGGAAGGGATGAGTTGTCCGAACTGGGCAGGCATTTCGACAAGATGGCGGCCAAGATGTAATTTGGTTCGGAACGGCAACCCCGTTACGAGCCATTTTTTTGAGCAGATGAAAGTTGATGGAAAGAGGGGGCGCCATTACCGAGAGAGGCGACTATTCGGCCAAAGCTGTCGTTTCAACTATTCGTGCTTTCGTCCGCTTAGGTTAAGGGTTGTCGGATGTCAGCCCCCACGCGCCGCACGAACGAATGCAGCCGCCCGTTCCGGGCTGACGTCGGACAACCGCTCCAAGGAGGAAACCGCGTGGGGTGCCGCTGAACTCAGATCAGCGTGCAGGCTATG
>JBGSWB010000245.1:0-1896 GCA_041752675.1 Sideroxydans sp.
CTCACATGGCGATGGACACCAACGAAGCCATCAAACACTCAGTGCAAGCGGGAATGGGCATCGGCATCATTTCTAGCCATGGCATCGAATTAGAACTCGAAACTAAACGATTGGTCGTGCTGGACGTCGACCACTTCCCTATCGTGCGCCATTGGTACATCGTGCACCGCAAAGATAAACGCTCTTCTGTTGCCGCACAAGAATTGGCTCATTTCTTAGCGGAGGAATCGCAGAATAGAGCGATCAGTCTTACACCAGACACACCAAAGAAACCGACTGTCAGGTCAAATTTGGCTAAATGATTGTCCAAACGGGGTCAGACCTGTACAGTTAGACACTCAAGCGACTTGGGCTAGAAGCAAAATGAGCAAAGAAATCCTGGAATTTTTAAAAAAGAACGGCGAAAAACTCGATTCTGAGATCGCAGAAGCAATGGGCATCTCCCTAGCTAGTGCACGTACACAACTAGCAGATCTCGCTGCTAAAGGCGAGATCATGGCCTGTCACTCCACCCGCTTCGACGCTAAAGGCAAAAAGATCGAGGGCATCAAATGCCGCTTGGCTGGCTTCATCCCGCCTGCAGCACCGGGGCGTAAATCCAAATCACAGCTGAAATTATCGTAAAGTTGCAGCAACGGCCTCGCCCTAACTACCTAGCAGGATATCCGCCCGCACTGACGACTCAAGTGCGGCATGCCATCGAGCAAAGCACTTTCGGCTCACTCCTCAAAGCAAGGTATCCGCTTGTTCACGAAGTACGCACCGACAAGTCTTTATACGATTTCGTCGCGGCCATCAAAAATCAGTGTTTGCGCAATACTGAGCCTTTGAGTCGCGTCGAATTCGATAGCAAGTTGCACATCCTGAAGAACGCGCTAGGCACGCACACCACCATATCGCGCGTACAGGGCGGCAAACTCAAAGCTAAACGCGAACTCCGCGTGGCATCTCTCTTCAAAGAGATGCCGGAAGCTTTCCTGCGGATGATCGTGGTGCACGAACTGGCACACTTGAAGGAGCGCGAACACAACAAAGCCTTCTATCAGTTGTGTCGGCATATGGAACCAGAATACGCGCAACTCGAGTTCGAACTACGCGCCTATCTGACTTATCTTGATGCGGGTGGTACGCCGTTGTGGTCGGCAACCGTATAAGACCGTTTAGTCCTCCAGCGATCTGACCTTCACCGTCTTCCCCTTCACCTTACCTGCTGAAAGTTTTTTCACTGCGTCGCGTGCGATGTTGCGGGCAACGGCAACGTAGGTAGACATATCCGTCACGTTTATCTTTCCCACTTGTTCTCGCGTGAAACCTGCTTCGCCAGTGAGTGCGCCCAACACGTCACCAGGGCGGATCTTTTCTTTACGCCCACCGAGGATCTGCAAGGTCACCATAGGGGGAACCAAACGCGCATCGTTGGTAGTCTTCAACTCATCCACTAGATGCCACTCCGGTTCGCTACCCATCATCTTGGCGATGCAATCGACGCGATACATGTCAGCGGGCGTACAGATGCTGAATGCCCAACCGTCTTCGTCTGCACGTCCTGTACGTCCGACACGGTGGATATGGATCTCGGGATCAGGCGTGACATCCACGTTGATGACAGCTTCCAGTTGCGCGATATCCAAACCACGTGCTGCCACATCGGTCGCGACCAATACGGAACAACTACGATTAGCGAACTGGATGAGTACTTGGTCACGTTCGCGTTGCTCCAGATCGCCATTCAAGGTCAGCGCTTTGATGCCGTGCGATTGCAACACATCCAACAAGTCGCGGCACTGTTGTTTCGTATTACAAAAGGCCAACGTGCTGACAGGGCGGAAATGCTTGAGCAAGGTCGCTACTGTTTGCAGGCGCTCACCTTCGCTCACTTCATAGAAACGTTGACGG
>JBGSWB010000246.1:0-8612 GCA_041752675.1 Sideroxydans sp.
CACGCCAGTTTGGATGGTCATGTGCAAAGAGCCGGTGATGCGTGCGCCACGCAACGGTTGAGTCGCGGCGTATTCGTTACGGATGGCCATCAGGCCGGGCATCTCGATCTCGGCGATCGCGAGTTCTTTGCGTCCCCAAGCAGCGAGGGACATGTCGGCGACGATATAGTCGGTGAAATTGCTAGTAGTCATAAAGCACTCCATTCATCTAAAAAGTTAATGAATGGGTGCAGTTGATACATGTGAACCACGATCTCCGAGCCTGACGGGGGACTGTGTCCTGTCCCGCTGCAGCACCCCTCGGAGGGTGGGTGTTACGAATTACAGTCCAGCGTCTGCGCGAAGGGCGGCAGCTTTATCAGTTGCCTCCCACTTGAACTCTGGCTCTTCACGGCCGAAGTGACCATACGCTGCCGTCTTTTGATAGATCGGACGCAACAGATCGAGCATCAGCACGATGCCTTTTGGACGCAGGTCGAAGTGACATTTGACCAGTTCGGTGATCTTCTCGTCGGAGACCTTGCCTGTGCCGTAGGTGGTGACCATGATGCTAGTGGGTTGTGCAACGCCGATGGCGTAGGAGATCTGCACCAAACATTTGTCGGCCAAGCCAGCAGCGACGATGTTTTTCGCTACATAACGTCCGGCGTAGGCAGCGGAGCGGTCTACCTTGGAAGGGTCTTTGCCAGAGAACGCGCCGCCACCGTTTGGGGCTGCGCCGCCGTAGGTGTCAACGATGATCTTACGGCCAGTCAAACCTGCATCGCCGTGTGGTCCGCCGATGACGAAACGACCGGTCGGATTCACCAGATACTTGATGTCACCTTTGATGAGTTCTTTCGGCAATATCGGCTTGATGATCTCTTCGATGACTGCTTCACGAATTTGCTCAAGTGTCATCTCGGGCGTGTGCTGTGTGGAAAGCACCACGGTGTCGATGCTGAAAGGCTTGTCGTCCACGTACTTGATGGTGACTTGAGATTTTGCATCTGGGCGTAGCCAGTTCAAACGACCATCGCGGCGCAATTGCGCTTGGCGTTCGACGATGCGGTGAGACAAATGTATCGGGAGTGGCATCAGCACATCGGTTTCGCGGCAGGCGTAGCCGAACATCAAGCCTTGGTCGCCCGCGCCTTGGTCGAGTGTATCGTCGTAAGCTTTATCTACACCTTGGGCGATGTCGGGACTTTGTTGGCCGTAGCAAACTTGAACGGAGCAACCGTCTGCGTCGAAGCGGAGGTTTGGATCGTCGTAGCCGATGCGGCGGATCGTTTCGCGCGCGACTTTGGCGTAGTTCACGTTGGCGCTAGTGGTGATCTCGCCCGCCAGAATGACTAAGCCTGTGCTCACAAGCGTCTCTGCCGCGATGCGGGAATGTTTATCCTGCGCTAGAATCGCGTCAACGATAGCGTCTGAAATTTGGTCGGCGACCTTGTCCGGATGGCCCTCTGACACGGATTCGGATGTAAAGAAGTATTCGCTCATGGCTCTCCGAGTGTTTCTTGAGTAGTTAAAAGGGCGCGCATTGTACCAAATCCCCCATCGCATAAATTATTAGGTTTTTATTACATGGTTATTCTGTTCGATGTGTTGTCACGTCTTCCTTTGTCGGTGTTGCACCGACTGGGCGCGTTGCTGGGATGGGTCATCTATCTGACATCGAAGCGTTATGCCTCTCGTTTGAGAGGTAATCTTGGACATGCGGGTCTTGAAGGTGGGACACCGCTACTTCACACCAATATTCGCGAGGCAGGAAAAGGGTTGATGGAGTTGCCTTGGGTGTGGTGTCGGTCTCTGGCGTGCGTGGTCTCCAGTATCAAGTACTGCCACGGCTGGGGGCATTTCGAGACGGCACATGCGCTGGGAAAAGGCGTCATCCTGCTCACCCCTCACATCGGTTGCTTTGAAGTCATCGGTCTGTATGTGGCTGCGCGCCAGCCCATCACTTGCATGTATCGTAGGCCACGCTACCCAGCATTGGACACGCTGATGCGTCAAGGACGTGAACGCGGGCAGATGAGATTGGCACCGACCGATCTGGGGGGGGTGCGTCAATTGCTCAAGGCGCTCAAGCGTGGCGAAGTCATAGGCGTTCTTCCTGACCAAGTGCCGGGCAATGGTGAAGGTGAATGGACATCGTTCTTCGGTCGACCGGCGTACACCATGACGCTCATCGGGCGTCTCATTGAGTCTAGTGGTGCGGCGGTGGTGATGTGTCATAGTGAACGCTTACCTGACGGAGAAGGCTTTGCCTTGTACTTTTCGCCACTCACATTTGATCCTGAACAATCCATCCCCAAGCAAATGAATGAGTCGTTGGAGGCAGTTATCCGTAAGCACCCAGCGCAGTACCTGTGGAGTTATAACCGTTACAAAGTCCCGCGCGGTGCATTGCCGCCAGACATAAGCAAGGATTCGTGATGCTGACACGTTTGGGCATTTTCATTCTGTGGTTGCTACATTTCTTGCCGTTCCGCGTGCTTGTCGTCATCGGCAATGGACTTGGAACGGTGCTGTATCTGTTGGCGTCAAAACGACGCAAGATAGGCGATATCAATTTGAAGATGTGCTTTCCTGACATGCGGGAGGAAATGCGGGAGGCGTTGTTGCGCGAGCATTTCAAGATGTTCGCGCGCGGTTTGGTGGAGCGTTGCATCTTGTGGTGGTCAAGTGCGGAACGTATCAGCAGTTTGATCCGTGTTGAAGGCGTCGAACACTTCGAGGCGATACAAGGACAACCTGCGATCCTGCTTACGCCGCATTTCGTGGGTATGGATGCGGGCGGTCAATGGGTCGCGCAACACACCGACACAGTATGTATGTATGCGAAACAGCACAGCACCTACCTCACCCGATTGTTGCTGGATAAGCGAGCGCGTTTCCGCACACAGTTGTTGTATTCACGCCAGCAAGGCCTGCGTCCTATTTTGAAGGGGATGCGAGAGAACAAACCTTTCATTTATCCGCCGGATCAGGATCAGGGAGTGAAGGATGGCGCATTCATTCCGTTCTTTGGTGTGCCAGCCGCCACGATGACCTCGGTGTCGCGCATCGCTAAGATGACGGGGGCTAAAGTTGTTCCCAGCATCACACGTGTGTTACCTGGTGGAGCAGGCTATGTGCTGACTTTCTATCCTGCATGGGAGAGTTTCCCCAGCGGCGATGATGTTGCTGATGCGCGCCGCATGAACGAGTTCATTGAGCAACGCATCTTGGAGATGCCAGCGCAATACTTTTGGTTGCATAAGCGGTTCAAGACGCGCCCTGAGGGCGAAGAAAGTTTTTACAAATGAAATATCACGACCTGCGCGACTTCATCTCCCAGCTGGAAAAGATCGGCGAACTCAAACGCGTGACCGCACCTGTCTCTACGTATCTTGAAATGACGGAGATATGTGATCGCGTGTTACGCGCTCAAGGGCCTGCGCTTTTGTTTGAGAACGTCGTGGGACACAAGATGCCAGTGCTCGCCAACTTGTTCGGTACGCCACGCCGCGTGGCGCTAGGCATGGGGGAGGAAAACATCGGAGCGTTACGCGAAGTCGGAAAGTTGCTCGCGTATCTGAAAGAACCCGAGCCGCCCAAAGGCTTGAAAGACGCATGGGATAAATGGCCCATCCTGAAGCAGGTACTTACCATGTCGCCCAAGGTGTTGTCTTCCGCACCTTGTCAGGACATCGTGTGGGAAGGCGCAGATGTGGATCTGAGTAAATTGCCTATCCAGCATTGCTGGCCGGGCGATGTCGCACCACTCATCACTTGGGGCTTGGTCGTTACGCGCGGGCCGAACAAGGCTCGGCAGAACCTTGGCATTTATCGCCAGCAAGTGCTCGCCCCAAACAAGGTCATCATGCGCTGGCTGGCACATCGCGGCGGCGCACTGGATTTTCGCGACCACTGTCAAAAGAATCCGGGGCAGCCATTCCCGATCTCGGTCGTCATCGGTGCCGATCCTGCGACTATCCTCGGCGCAGTCACGCCCGTTCCCGACTCATTGTCCGAATACCAATTCGCGGGTTTGTTGCGCGGCAGCAAGACCGAGTTGGTAAAGTGCATCGGTAATGATTTGCAAGTGCCTGCTTCCGCCGAAATCGTGTTGGAGGGAGTGATTCATCCTGATGAGTTGGCGCTCGAAGGCCCCTATGGTGATCACACGGGTTACTACAACGAGCAGGATAAATTCCCAGTCTTCACCATTGAGCGCATCACCATGCGCCGAGATACCATCTATCACTCCACCTACACCGGCAAACCACCCGATGAGCCGGCCATGCTGGGTGTGGCGTTGAACGAAGTGTTCGTGCCGTTGCTGCAAAAACAATTTCCCGAGATCGCTGATTTTTATTTGCCGCCGGAAGGGTGTTCCTATCGCATGGCGGTGGTGAGCATCAAGAAGCAATACGCAGGTCACGCCAAGCGTGTGATGTTCGGCATCTGGAGTTTCCTGCGCCAGTTCATGTACACCAAGTTCATCATCGTGGTGGACGACGACATCGACGTGCGCGACTGGAAAGAAGTCATGTGGGCGATCACCACGCGTATGGATCCAGTACGCGATACGCTACTGGTGCCGAACACGCCAATCGACTACCTTGACTTCGCTAGTCCGGTCTCTGGTCTAGGCGGCAAGATGGGCTTGGATGCGACTAATAAGTTTCCCGGAGAGACGCAGCGCGAATGGGGTACGTCTATCGTGATGGATGTGGCCGTGAAGGCCAAAGTGGATGCGATGTGGGGTGAGTTGGGTTTGAAATAAATATTATAACTAGGATTCGTTGACACCACAGAAAGTGGGGCGTATGTTGGGTCACAGGTTGCCTCAGTGCTCATCAATCAAATGGGAGGTTGTATGAAAAACAAATCTTTTGAGTTCCGCCGTTCATTAAGTCTCATTCTGTCTGTCTCTCTCATATTTTCAGGCTTCCCTCTTCAGGAGGCGTTCGCTGAAGCCGAGACAGTCAGTGCGGTTAATGGCTCGGGAGGAAGCATCTCGATTTTTCTGGAAGATGGTGCGGGAAATCCAATTGTTTCTGCAATAAAAGCTGGACAGGTGATTTGCCCCAGAATTTCTGCACATACCCCTTTGGGAGATACCGTTCCATGTGCAAATCCTAGGCTCGGACAAATTCCGGGCACGGGCGATCAACTAAGAGGCCCAAATCCCAATGGGTGCTTTGTAGCGGGACAAAATATGGGTAGCGCCGAGATTACGGCTAGTTGTGACGAACTGCCTAACGTTCAAGGCAAGACGGTAGTCTCAAACGTGGGTGGATTGATGACACCAGCTGAAAAAGAGGCAGCGAAGCAAGCTGCTAACGAACAGGCTGCTGCCGAGCAAGCTGCAGCTGAAGCGTCAGGAGGGATGTCTGGAGCGCAAGCAGCACTTATAGGCGCAGGTTTGGGTTTGGGGGTGGTGGGTCTCGTAGTTGCCGCTGTAGGCAGTGTACCAAGCACAAGCTCTTCAAGTTGTCCTTGTGCTTCGGGGAAATACTATGCCTTGCATCAATAAACTTTTGTCGTTATAAAAACCGTTTTCTTACAGCCGAATACAAATATTTTCGTGTAAGAAGTGTCCATCCTGATTCGACTGACAACGGTCAGCCGCGCTCAACACGATCTGAATTTACCGATACCCTTTTCCAAGGAAGAGCACAATGAATTTCACATTCGGCGTTGTCGATTCTTACATCTGTAAAACAGATAATTTGTCGGAGAAATTTTGTAAGGATAGTACCTATGCCATCGACTAATTATCGTCACTGAAATTGCAGCGCGTGACTGATTCGTTCATTGCAACACTTAAGACTCATTAAAACTAAGGAGAACACCATGAAACGCAGCCCCCTATACAACGTACTGCTTGCTTCCGGCGCGCTAACCCTGTCCCTTGCCGGAATGGCCATAGCCGCACCCTGTCGCGCCAATCCCTGCGCACCGCGAAACAGCACATCGCGTATGAACCCTTGCGCGGCCAAAAATCCCTGTTCGGCCAAAAACCCGTGTGCGGCCGCTTCCGACCGTATCGACCCCGCACTCACCACCCGTCCAAATAATTATCGTCCCTACAAAGGCAACCACACCCAACTCGTTGCCGAAGGCAAAACGCTATTCAGCGATACCAGCCTGAGCATGAATGGCATGTCCTGCAACAGCTGCCACCAGGAGAATGGCGCATTCCAGGCCACTTTCGCCCAACCCTACCCGCATTTTGTGCAAATGACGCATGACCGGGCCAACGTCAAAGCCGTGCATCTGGATGAGATGGTGCAGTTTTGCATGGTCGTGCCAATGGCCGCCAAGCCGCTAGCCTGGAGCGGCAAGAAACTGGCCGCACTGACAGCCTACTCCGCTTCGCTGCAAAAAGGCTTCAGAGTGAATGCTAACCCATGCGCGGCTGCCAATCCATGTGCCGCAAAGAATCCCTGTGGCGCGAATATGAATCCCTGTGCAACCAAAAATCCATGCGCGATGAAGATGAACCCGTGCGCCGGAAAAAATCCGTGCAATGCCAAAAACCCCTGTGCGGCGAAGCACTGATAAGCCAGCGTAATGCGACGGCAGCGGGCTTCAGGGTGAAGTCGGTTGCCACTCCCGATCAATCCAGACATTGCGGGCACAGAAACGCTGTGCTTCGATTGCGGGTTTAACAAAATGAAGATGCAACGTTTATATCTGGGCGCGTCCGTTCTTCTCATGCTGCTGCTTGCCTGGCAGACTGTACTGCACGGATCCGCCCTGCTGCTGATTCCGCTGGGTGCGCTGTTGGGTGTGGCATTCCATCATGCGGGGTTCGGCTTTACCGGTACATATCGAATGCTGTTGGAGGCTGGCAGCGTCAGACTGGTGCAGGCGCAACTTCTATTGCTGGCGCTAACCACCCTGCTATTTGCGCCTTTCCTCGCCGCCGCATCGTTCAACGGCCACAGTATCGTTGGCGCGGTTGCACCACTCGGGTTCGGCGTCGCAACGGGCGCGTTCATGTTCGGCATCGGCATGCAACTAGCGGGCGGTTGCGGCTCCGGCACGTTATGCGGTTTCGGTAGCGGTAATACGCGATTGTTCTTCACCATCATCACATTCTGTTTCGGCGGCTGGCTCGCCACATTGCATGCAGACTGGTGGGAAAACCTGCCCGCCTGGGATGCCCCAGCACTCGGCGATATGTTGGGCTGGCCGCTGGCAGTAGGGTTACAACTTGCCGTGTTCGCCCTGCTGTGGCGGGCGACACTGCTCTGGGGAAAACGCGACGAGGTCAACACGGTCCAGGTTTACACTTGGTGGCGCGGACCATGGCCGCTGTATCTCAGCATGCTGTTGGTCGCCCTGCTAAATCTAGCGGTGCTGCTGCAAACCGGCCACCCCTGGGTGGTGACTTGGGCATTTACTCTGTGGGGTGCCAAGATGGCGGCGACACTCGGCTGGGATGCGGAAGGCAGCACATTCTGGAACAACGACTACCGGCTGGATCAATTGCAAGGCAGCGTGTTCACCGACGAAACCAGCGTGATGGATATGTCCATCATCTTGGGATCGCTGATCGCCGCCGCGCTGGCGGGTGTACTCAAACCTAATCTTCGTTTGACCTTACTGCCGTTGCTGGCCGCGCTGCTCGGCGGACTCCTGATGGGTTACGGTTCGCGCATCGCCTACGGATGCAACATTGGTGCTTTTCTCTCTGGCATTTCATCCACCAGTTTGCACGGCTGGCTGTGGATACTCGCCGCACTGCCCGGCAATTGGGTCGGCATCAAACTGCGCGGCGTGTTTCGCGTCGAGTAGCGTAGCCAGGTTACGACAATGTTCTTTCTCCGCCCACCAGGCTGTCAATAATCGGGCAGCCACAGCCGCCTTTTCCTTTTCGACAGGCGGAAATAAGTTTTTCTAATGATGATTCTATGGAGAGTAAATCCGCAAGTTTTTGTTTGATTACCACAAGTTTTTTCTCGGCCAACCTCTTTGTTTCGGCGCAATGCTCGCCTTCGGCCAACTTGAGCAGCAAGGAAATTTCCGTCAGCGAAAAACCAATGGTCTGTGCGCGCTTGATGAACAGTAAACAGTTCAATTCAACTGCACCATAACGTCGGATCGAACCAAATTCCCTTTTCGGTGTGTTCAGCAATTTCTCGCGCTGGTAATAACGAATGGTTTCCACATTTACGCCAGCTTCCGAAGCCAATTTCCCGATGGTCATTCCGTTTTCCGGATCATGTATCTGTAATTTTGGAGCACTCGCTTTGTTCGTTTGGCCGCTGCGATTCGCTTGCTCGAAACTTGCTTTGCTCGTTTTCATAATGCTTGACTCCGTAGTTGACTACGGGTTTAAGGAGAATCACATGTCTGAAACAAAAACCGGTCGCGGTGCGCTTTTTATAGGCGGATTGGCTGCCATCCTGGCTTCGACCTGCTGCCTCGGGCCGCTGGTACTGATCACACTTGGTTTCAGTGGTGCGTGGATCAGCAATCTGACGGTGATGGTTAAGGGTTGTCGGATGTCAGCCCCCACGCGCCGCACGAACGAATGCAGCCGCCCGTTCCGGGCTGACGTCGGACAACCGCTCCAAGGAGGAAACCGCGTGGGGTGCCGCTGAACTCAGATCAGCGTGCAGGCTATG
>JBGSWB010000247.1:0-8602 GCA_041752675.1 Sideroxydans sp.
GCGCAGGTTGCAATTCGAGCAGGCGATCTTCAGCTCTGAGGTGGTATTTGGGGGCACTTTGTTGTCACTTATAGCCGCAGGTCGCGGAGGGTTTATATGCCGAGCTATTTTGACATATATCAAGTCTTCTAGGCAGAGAGATGGCATAGTACGCGCCTCATTTATGGAGGCAGTGATGAACGACGCAGTCAATCAATTGGTAGTTGATCTAGAGCTGATCCGTAGGCTGGACAAGAATGGGCCACGCTACACCTCATATCCCACTGCAGACCGTTTCATCGAAGCCTTCAATGCGGAAAGTTACAGCGAATGGGTGACCAAACGTGAGATAGGCGGGGTCAGTCGTCCGCTGTCGCTGTACATCCACATCCCATTCTGCAACACGCTGTGTTTCTACTGTGCCTGCAATAAAGTCATCACCAAAGATAAGAGTAAAGCAGCGGAATATGTACGTTATCTCATCAAAGAGATGACGATGCAGTCAAAGCTCCTAGGTGAGCGACAAGTCGTCGAGCAACTGCATTTCGGCGGTGGCACGCCCACATTTTTGAGCGATGACGAGATCCGCGAAGTGATGACAGCGATCGGCAAGCACTTCAAATTGATCCCTGATGGCGAATACTCCATCGAGATCGATCCGCGCAAAGTCTCCGACGACACCATCGCCTTGCTTGGTCAGGCGGGCTTCAATCGCATCAGCGTCGGCGTGCAAGATTTCGACGACGATGTGCAGAAAGCGGTGAACCGAATCCAAAGCGAAGAGGAGACCTTGCGTGTCATCAAGGCTTCGCGTGCCAATGGTTTCAAATCGGTGAGCATCGACCTGATCTATGGCCTACCCAGACAGACGTTGGAAGGTTTTGGGCGCACGCTGGATCGCGTGATCGCAGCCGATCCTGACCGTTTGTCCATCTACAATTACGCGCACATGCCGACCATCTTCAAGCCACAGCGCCGTATCAATGAAGATGAACTACCAGCGGCACAGACCAAGCTGGATATCTTAAGCATGGCGGTGAACAAACTCACGGGCGCTGGTTATGTGTACATCGGTATGGATCACTTCGCCAAACCGGAAGATGAGTTGGCAGTCGCGCAGCGTCAAGGTCGCCTGCACCGCAACTTCCAAGGGTATTCCACCCACTCGGATTGCGACTTGGTCGCCTTGGGTGTCAGTGCCATTGGCAAGGTCGGTCCCACCTACAGTCAGAACTATCGCGAACTGGAAGACTATTACGACGCACTCGATCGTGACCAGTTGCCCATCATGCGTGGCTTGGAGCTCAATGCTGACGATCTGGTGCGCCGCGCCATCATCCAGGCATTGATGTGTCATTTCGAGATATCCAAGGAGTCTTTGGGTATCGCCTACTTGGTGGACTTCGATCAATACTTCGCCACCGAAATGAAAGAGTTGGCTGAGTATGAGAAGGAAGGCTTGCTGAAATTGTCACCACAGTGGATCACCGTCACCCCTAAGGGGCGCATGCTCATCCGCAACATCTGTATGGTGTTCGACAAATATCTGCGCACGCGTACCGAACATGCGCGCTATTCCAAGGTAATATAGCGTCACATGGCTGACTGAAAAATCGGCACACAAGGTTGACGGAGGAGCCCCCAAAGCGCTGGGGAGATGATGACAAAAAAAGTAGATGATTACCGCCTGAAGTTGGGCAAACACGAGTTGGTTCCTATCATGATCGGCGGTATGGGCGTGGATATCTCCACGGCTGACCTCGCTTTGGAGGCAGCGCGCTTGGGCGGCGTAGGCCACATCTCTGATGCCATGTTGCCAACGGTGTCTGATCGTCGCTATGACACCGACTTCGTTAAAGACAAGTTGTTGCAGTACAAAGCCAATATCGATAATTCCGACAAGTCCTTGGTCAAGTTCGATCTCGGGCATATCGCAGAATCTACTCGCCTGCACGTGAGCAACACCATGGAGCGCAAACGCGGTTCTGGCATGGTGTTCATCAACGTCATGGAAAAACTCACCATGAACTCGCCACGCGACACCTTGCGTGTGCGCTTGCATGAGGCGATGAGCGCAGGCATCGACGGCATCACTCTGGCGGCGGGGCTGCATCTGGGTTCGTTCGGTCTGATGGAAGACCACCCACGTTTCCGCGATGTGAAACTAGGCATCATCGTTTCTTCTTTGCGTGCATTGCAGTTGTTCTTGCGTAAGAACGTGAAGACCAATCGGCTCCCTGATTACATCGTGGTCGAAGGCCCGTTGGCAGGCGGCCACCTGGGTTTCGGTATGGATTGGGCTCAGTATGATCTGCGCACCATCACCAATGAGATCCATCAATATCTGCGCAATGAGAAAATCGATATTCCTGTGATCCCTGCGGGTGGCATCTTCACCGGTGGTGATGCCGTAGGCTTTTTGGAAGAGGGCGCAGGCGCGGTGCAAGTCGCGACACGCTTTACCGTCTCCAAAGAATGCGGATTGCCAGCGGACGTTCAGCAAGAGTATTTCAAAGCCAGCGAAGACGACATCGAAGTCAACGGCACATCACCTACTGGTTATCCGATGCGCATGTTGAAGAACAGCCCTTCTATCGGTTCTGGCATTCGTCCAGGCTGTGAATCATACGGTTATCTATTGGATGCGAATGGCCGTTGTGACTACATCGAAGCCTACAATCGCGAAGTGGCCGCGCATCCAAACGACAAGAAAGTCGTTGTCATGGACAAGACCTGTCTATGCACACACATGCGTAACTTCAAATGCTGGACCTGCGGACATTTGACCTACCGCTTGAAGGACACCACCCGAAAAGCGGCAGATGGAACCTATCAGTCGTTGAGCGCAGAGCACATCTTCAAGGATTACCAGTTCAGTACGGGTAACAAGATTGCGCTACCTGATTAATGGATTGTTGTGCGATCAGCCGTGATGGCAGACCGCACAGCCAGCGTCTTTTGAAAGTCTCATCGTGCGGATATCCATGTTGAGCGCGTTCAGCGTCAACAATCTCCCGCACAAGGTCGTGTCGATATCCATCAATAGCTTGAGCGATTCTGCCGCCTGCATGCTCCCCACGATACCTACCAGTGGCGCGAAGATACCTAACACGGCGCAACGCGTCTCTTCGCTTTCCATCCGCTCTGGATACAAGCATTCATAGCAAGGCGTGTCGTCACGGCGAAAATCGAACACACTCACTTGCCCGTCGAAGCGCGTGGCTGCGCCAGACACGAGCGGTTTTTTTAAGGTGTGGCAGACGCGATTGAGGGCGTAACGAGTAGGGAAGTTGTCGCTGCAATCGAGCACTACGTCAGCCTGTGCCACCAACTCTGCAAGTCGTATCTCATCCGCACGTTCTGTCAGCGCCGCCACATTCACTTCTGGATTGATCTCCGACAGCGTCTCTTTGGCTGAGGCGACTTTTGTCTTGCCGATACTGGAAGTGCGATGGGCGATCTGGCGTTGTAGATTGGTGAGGTCAACAGTGTCGTTGTCACACAAAGTGATCGTGCCGACACCGCTGGCAGCGAGGAAGAGGGAAGCGGGTGAGCCGAGACCGCCTGCACCGATGATCAGTGCGTGAGCATCCGATAGCTTTTGTTGACCTTCGATGCCTATCTCCGACAGGAGGATATGGCGGCTGTAGCGCAGCAGTTGTTGATCATCCATGCTGCATCATTTGGCTTCGCGGGTATCTAAGGGGGTGTCGTCATGGTCGCCATGCGGATGATGCTCGTAGGCTTTGACGAACACCGCATGCGAATTATTCTTGGTGCGTGGCTCAGGTGTGCCCAAATTGTGGTACTGCACGTCTTCGCAATAATGGATGAGGCCGGTCTTGATTTTGCGAAGCAGGCTGTTGTGGAAGACGAACCCTTCCTCGATGAGTGCTTTTTCCAAGCCTTCGAGTGAGTAGTGCGCCACACTGTAGCTGATGAGCAGGCTGTTCGGCGTGGAACTGTTCTCGACGTGAAGATTATCCAATCCGCTCAGCAACAAAAAAGCTTGTTCGATCTGGTTCGCTGGTTGGTCAGCGAACACTAAGACGCGTTTTTTCTGTAGCTCGAACGGATTCATGGCGTTATTTTCCTCGCAATATGTTTGCGCCTTTCAGTAAGTCGAGCGCGCGGTTCAACTGGTAGTCATTCTTGGCACCGAACTCGGCGATTTCGGGTTTACTGCCATCGGTCTCTTTACCTTTTGGAGCAGACTTGCTCGCAGGTTTGGCAGTTTCGATTTTCTCTTCGGGCTGTCCGTTTGTTAGGTGCTTGTCCAAATCAGCTTCGCGCAAACGGAAAGTACTGTCCATCGCTGCTGTCGCAGGGTCTTCCACCACAATGTCAGGCACGATGCCTTTAGCTTGGATGGAGCGGCCACTCGGTGTGTAGTAACGTGCTGTGGTCAGCTTGATGGCGGTGTTGTTTCCTAGCGGCAAGATGGTCTGTACCGAGCCCTTGCCGAAGGATTGCGTACCCATGATGACAGCACGTTTGTGGTCTTGCAGGGCACCCGCGACGATCTCCGACGCGGATGCGGAGCCGCCGTTCACCAGCACCACCATCGGTAGGTTCTTGTACTCGCCCGGCAATTCTTTCAGGTAATCCTCTTTGCCGCTGCCGCGCAAATAGAAATCGGGATTAGCCATGAGGCGCATCTTCGCATCTTCGGTGCGACCTTCGGTGTACACCACCAGCGCATCCTTGGGTAGAAAGGCCGCAGACACGCCGACCGCGCCCGTCAGCAAGCCACCTGGGTCGTTACGCAGATCGAGCACCAGGCCTTGCAGTGGCCCGTTGTTCTGTTTGCGCAGATTCTGCAACGCTGTCGCTAGATTCTCACCCGTGTGTTCTTGGAACTGGGTGATGCGCACGAAGCCGTAGCCTGGATCGACCAGTTTCGATTTCACACTCTGTACCTTGATGACGGCGCGGGTGACCTTGATCTGCAACGGCTTGGTCTCGTTCTTGCGCACGATGGTCAGGATGATGTCGCTACCCGGTTTGCCGCGCATGCGCTTCACCGCGTCGTTCAGAGTGAGTCCTTTGACCAGGGTGTCATCCAATTTGATGATGAGGTCGCCGCTCTTGATGCCAGCGTTGAATGCAGGTGTGTCCTCGATGGGGGAGATGACCTTGACCAAGCCGTCCTCCATACCGACTTCGATACCCAGTCCGCCGAACTCACCCTGTGTGCCGACCTGCAATTCTTTGAAGCCCTCTGCATCCAGATAGGCGGAGTGCGGATCGAGTCCGCTCAACATGCCGTTGATGGCCTCGGTGATGAGTTTTTTGTCGCTGACGGGTTCCACGTAATCGCTCTTGATGCGACCGAACACGTCGGAGAATGCGCGTAACTCTTCGACAGGTAGGGGCAGCTGTGTGTCTTTCTCTGCAACTGCAGAGAAGTGCAAGCTGATCAAGATACCTGCGACCAGACCGATGCTGACAAGACCGTACTCTTTGAAGCGACGACTCATTTTATTTTCCTTATTTATTGGCATGGGGAACGAATCATTCCTCATGGTGCTACAAATCTGCCAATCCCCCTATCTAACTTTCTCCCGCAAGCTGGAGATAAGGACAAATGTGAGAGGTGATTTTCTGAAACTAGTTTCTCACCCATTTGGCGGGGTCGATAGGTTTACCCTCGAACCTGAGTTCGAAGTATAAACCCGAATCTTCATTGCCGCCGCTGTTGCCCACGGTGGAGATGGTGTCTCCTGCGCGCACGCTATCGCCTACCTGTTTGTAGAGCGTCTCATTGTTGCCATAGAGGCTCATATAGCCTTGGCCATGATCTAGTATGAGGAGGTTGCCGAAGCCACGCAGCCAGTCGGCATACACGACGCGTCCACCTGCGACGGCTTTGACCGATTGGTTGGCGGGCGCATGCAAGAACCAGCCTGTCCACTTCAGATTGTTTTCGGCGCGGCGCACGCCAAACTTGTTCGCTATTTTGCCTTTGACGGGGAGAGTCAGCTTACCTTTGAGGGACTTGAACGGCTTGCCATCGATGTTGGGCAGTATATGTGCGAGTTTTTCCACCAACTGTGACAGATGGTTCTCGTTGCGTTGTAAGCGTCCGATCTCGCGTCGCTGTTGCTTGAGTTGTGCGGCGATCTTGCTCAGCGTCTGCTGGCGTGCTCGTTTATCACGCCCCAGCTTTTGCAGACCCTTCAGCTCTTCAGCTTGGAGCGCGGCGACCTCTTCACTTTTTCCGCGCACCTCCGTAGTGACCTCACGCAGCTTGTCCAAATTGCTGCGAATGGATTTCATGGTGTCGGCACGGCTACGTGCGATGTATTGGTAGTACTGCAGGTCACGTGCGAGTTGGTTCGCGTCCACATCGTTCAGCAATAGCTTGAGGTGGTCGCGGTCGCCTCCTTCGAGATATTGGCGATAGAGCAGACGTCCCAGCAAGGCTTGTTGTTCGCGCATGTCGCTGCGAAGTGTGCTGGCGCGTTGTTGTAGTTGGGCGAGGTCTTTCTTGGCGGCACGTTGTTGTTGTGCCAATTGTTCGAGCGCGCGGTTGCTGTCGCTGATCGCGCGTTCCGATTCGCGCAGGTCGTCAGCGACTTCCGCTTTTGATTCGTTCGCTTTCTCGAAATCCTTTTGCAGAGAAGTGATGCGCTGGCGCAGTTTCTCTAAGTCGTCTTGTTGCGATGCGAAGGCGACAGCCGACGTCAGTAACAACGTCAACAGCGCCAGACGCATCGCTAGGATCACAGCAGTTTGATGAGGGATTTGCCGGTCATTTCGGCGGGTTGTGGTACGCCCACCATCGCCAGCAGAGTGGGGGCGACATCTTGCAGCGCGCCTGCACCTATTTCGGCCATCTCGGCTTTGCGCCCGATGTAGAGGAAAGGCACGAGGTTGAGTGTGTGTGCGGTGTGCGCTTGGTTGGTGATGCGATCGATCATTTGTTCAGCGTTGCCGTGGTCGGCAGTGATGAGCACTTCGCCGCCGCCTTCCAACATCGCATCCACTACGCGCCCGATGCAGATGTCCAAGGCTTCTACGGCTTTGACCGCCGCGTCCATGATGCCGCTGTGGCCGACCATATCGCCATTGGCGTAGTTGCACAGGATGGCTTGGTATTGCTTGCTACGGATGGCGGCTTCCAATTTGTCTGTCACTTCGAACGCACTCATCTCGGGCTTGAGGTCGTAGGTCGCGACCTTGGGCGATGGAACGAGTATGCGGTCTTCACCTGCGTAAGGTTGCTCTTTGCCGCCATTCAAAAAGTAAGTGACGTGAGCGTATTTTTCTGTCTCGGCGATGCGCAGTTGTTTCAAGCCCAAACTCGACAGGTATTCACCGAAACCGTTGTGGATGGTGTCAGACGTGTAGGCGCAGGGGTAATGGAAGTCTTCACCGTAGCTACTCAAGGTCGTGTAGTTCGACAACTTTGGGAAGCGGGCACGGGTGAAGCCAGTGAAATCCGTATCGGTCAATGCACGACTGATCTCGCGTGCGCGGTCGGCGCGGAAGTTCATGAACACCACGGCATCGCCATCCTGCATCGCGGCAGGTTCGCCGACGACGGTGGCTTGCACGAACTCATCGTTCTCGCCACGCGCATAGGCGGCATCTAGGCCAGCTTGTGCGGAAGCAGCGCTGAAAGGGGCTGTGCCAGATGTCAGCATGTCGTAGGCGATCTGCACGCGGTCCCAACGGTTGTCACGGTCCATCGCGAAGAAGCGTCCGACGATGGTGGCGATGCGGCCTGCGCCCAGTTGAGTGCATTTGTCTTGCAGCAACTGTAACGATTGCGCCGCACTGCGGGGTGGCGTGTCACGCCCATCGAGGAAGGCGTGGATGAAAACCTTCTTCAATCCTGCGCGTACCGCCAGCTCTACCATCGCATGGATGTGAGATTCGTGACTATGAACGCCACCGGCTGAGAGCAGTCCCATGATGTGTAATGCTTTACCGCCTTGCTTTGCACTCTCCACTGCTTGTACCAGCGCTGGGTTGTTGTAGAAGGTGCCGTCCTCGATACCGAAGTCCACCTTGGACAGATCTTGATACACGATACGACCCGCACCGATGTTCAGATGGCCGACCTCGGAGTTGCCCATTTGCCCCTTGGGCAGACCGACGTGTAATTCGGAGGTGTGGATGAGAGTATGCGGGTAAGTGCTCCACAGCCTGTCCCAATTGGGTTTGCGCGCATAGGCGACCGCGTTGAAATCGGTATCTTCGCGATAGCCGAAGCCATCCAAGATAAGTAGAAGGACAGGCTTGATTGTCGGAGTAGAAAGGTTGGTCATGCTGGCTTTTTCTCTAGTAAGCTATCAAAATAAGGATTCACTAATTCACTTGGCTATGGATTTTAGCCGATTTCACCAACCGACATTAGGGGGCTTCTAGAAATTCAAAGTTCTAAGCAAGACAAGGCGAGAACAAAAAATTGCGACGCAGCATATATGAGATATGTAAGGAGCGATTTTGCTGAGAAACGCAGTATTGCGACGAAATTTGGATTGGCGGATTCTAGGATGAAGTGCAATTTTGAGTAACGCTGGTTGGTGGGAGAGATGCGGTAGCATCGATGTCCTTTGACCGGCAAGTCGAAATTACACAGATGAACTACACACACCTCACCCGAGAAGAACGA
>JBGSWB010000248.1:0-6040 GCA_041752675.1 Sideroxydans sp.
GAGCGGTCTATCTTAAGTTGATCGAGGGGTAATCGCTTGATGTACTGCAAAGATGAATAACCCGTTCCAAAGTCATCCAGAGAGAATCTGACTCCCACCTGCTTCAAGGCCATCATCGTCAAGATGGTGTCCTCTATGCTGTCTTGCAGCATGCTCTCGGTCAACTCTAGTTTGAGACGCGATGGATCGATCTCGTTGCGCAGGATAGTCTCTTGTACCTGTGCTGCAAAATCCGCCTGACGCAATTGTTTCGCGCTCACGTTCACGGCCAGTACGATGTCGCGACTTAATGGATCTCGTTCCCATGATTTGAGTTTTGCGCACGCAGTCTCAAGGACCCATTGTCCAATGGGTAGGATCAAGCCTGTCTCCTCGGTCAAGGGGATGAATTCAAGAGGTGACACTAGGCCGCGCTCTGGGTGTTGCCAACGGATCAACGCTTCTGCACCTACGATGTGATGAGCGTCATCCACTTGGGGCTGATAAAACAATCGGAACTGATCCTGAGCGAGTGCCTTGCGCAATTCATTCTCAAGATTGGTGCGAGCGGTGATGTTCTCCTGCATCCTAGGATCGAAGAAGCGTATCGTGTTGCGCCCTTCCTTCTTTGCTTGGTACATCGCGATATCAGCTTGCTTGAGCAGTTCGTCCAACGATGTTTCGTTGCGTGTGAATAAGGTCGCTCCGATACTGGAGGTGCTGTGGTATTCGAACTTTCCCAAGTGGAAAGGTGTGTTCATCGCTGACAGGATCTTTTCGCCAACATTTTCGGTCTGCTTGGCAGCCTCTAGCGCGTCCTCACTAAGGTCTTCTAGCATCACTACGAATTCATCGCCGCCCAACCGCGCCACAGTATCTCCCTCGCGCACGCAGGACTCAAGACGTTGTGCTACCCCCTGTAGCAACTGGTCTCCGATGTCATGCCCAAGGGTGTCGTTGAGATTCTTGAAGTTGTCTAGGTCGATGAATAGGATCGCTCCTGCTTTGTTATTGCGTGCAGAAGAAGACAATGCGTGTTGCAAACGATCCATCAACAAACGTCGGTTTGGTAGTTTTGTGAGCGGGTCGAAGAATGCCAGACTTTGAATCTCCTGTTCGGCTGCTTTTCGGTGCGTGATATCAGAAAGCGAGGCGACATAGTGGGTCACTTTTCCGCTTTGATCTTTTACGGCGGTGATGGTGATGCGCTCAGGATAAATATCGCCGTTCTTGCGACGGTTCCATATCTCACCCTTCCATGCGCCCGTCGTATTCAGTCCCGACCAGAGGGCGGAATAAAACTTTGCATCGTGTCGACCTGAACTCAAAATGTGGGGATTCTTTCCGGTGACTTCTTCTGCGGAATAGCCTGTGATCTCAGAAAAAGCTGAATTGACACGCAGGATATTCCTCTTGGCATCTGTAACCAAGATGCCCTCTTGGGATTCAAAAGCCGTGGCGGCGATGTTGAGCGCCTCCATCGATTCTTTGCGTTCGGTGATATCACGTGAGGAGTTGAATAGTGCCTGTTTCCCATCAAGCATAAGAGGGAAGCCGCTGATCTCTACATCAAACGTGGTGCCGTCCTTACGCTTGTGCCGTGTTTCGAATTGTGAACGACCTTTCTTTAACAATTGCTGACGGATGACTAGCGGGAGTTCGCTTTTTGAAAAGGCGTCATCCCATTGAGTTACGTTCATGCCGATCATCTCATCTCTGCTATAGCCCAACATGGCACAAAAAGAATTGCTAGCCTCGATGACGTTTCCAGCGGGATCAAGAATGTGGATCCCATCGCTGGCATTGTGTAGCAGGGCAAGGTTCTTCTCACTTTCCCTACGCAGTGCACGCTCGGCCTCGGCACGTTGGATCGCTATTTGCACTTGGCGTCGGTAGAACGCTATTGAGATGACGATAATGGCGAGAAGCGTAGGAAGGATGACTGCCAACAAAGTCTTAGCTTCTGCCCACCAATTTTGCAAGGCATAGGAGCGATGTAGATGAGTGATCACAACAAACGGGTACAGGCGTGATGCTCGGAAACTCGTCAGCTCAGGTTGAGAATGACCAATATCGTTCTCAAAGCTCCCGGATTCTCTATCAGATAAATGCAACCGAGTAACGACATCTGAATGCAGTGAGCCGGCGAGAGCAGAGGGATCAGTGCTCATCAATAGAACGCCATCGTAACGATGAATTTCCACAAGTCCTTCATTAGTAGATAGCTTCTGCGAAACGTGATTGATGAAGTAGTCAGGGTTGATCGCGAAAAGGACTGTCATCGCTTGATTGCCCATCATCACTGACCGAGTGATGGGAATGAAGCTCTGTACATCCGATGCCACAGGCCTTTCGCTTGTCGAAGGATGTCCGCTTGAAAAATCTCGGCCAGACCAAGGTTGGCCGATACGTAGTGTCGGCGTGTCATTACTCCCCATCGGCAAGAAAGTCTGCGTTGCCACCTCGATACCGAGGTTCGCGGAGTTTGAACTTGCAAAGATGCGCCCTTCTTTATCCAGTAACGACAATGAGCGCAAAAATGGCGCATGTTGCAGGGTGGCGACGAACGATGATTCGATGGCGCGAAGGTCCTTGAATCCATCTCTCTGATGCAGGAGGTTGGCGGAGACTAGCTCGGTCACATGCAGGTTCTGTGTAAGAAAGTCCTCGAACCCGCGCGTATGCATCGCAGATATCTCTAAACCATCCTTTATGGCATCAGAGCGTAATCGCCAGAGCGTGTAAGCGCTGATAGTCAGCACGCCACAAACGAAGAGTAGCAGCGCGACGGCGAAAATACGGCGTAGCTGTTGTGCCCTAGGTGTCATGGAACGACGATGGGATCGGGCTTGTATTTCATAGCGGCGCTCATTAATCGGCCATCACGCTTGATGTCGGTCACGAAACGTTCGACTCTCGCATGCCAAGCATCATCACCCAATTGCATCGCGTAAGCGTAGGGCGTGATCTGGTATGTGCTGGGAGGGGAGATCAAGCGTGCCCAATCTGCATTGGCCAAGAAGCGTTGGCTGTACGGATAGTCCGTCATGAACACATCCGCACGCCCAGATTCGACTTCTTGTTCACGTGCAAAGGGTGTGTCGAGCACGAGCAATTGAGCGGCTTTGAGTTTCCCTTTCATCACCGACACATGTAAGGTTCCTTTGGCGACGGCAACTACCGAGCCAGGCTTGTCGATGTCTTCCCAAGATTTTATGCGGCGATTGGCTTTAGTCGAGATCGCGAAGATATCGCTTGCAAGATGGGGAGAGGTGAAGCGAAGCTTCTCCGCGCGTGCGGGTGTGATGCCGATGGCGAACATCGCGATGTCACAACGGTCTTGAGTAACATCGTCTATCAATTTTGCGAAAGAACTATCAACGAATGGACAGTGACGCCGAGATCCTTGCCAAGCTCGGTCGCTAAGTCGATATCGATACCCGATAGTACTTGCGTCTTTGGATTGCGGTAGGTGATGCTGAAATAGTCTGGCCAGATGCACACGCGCATCATCTTGTTCGCTTTTATGCGATCAAGATGGCTGGCAGAAGCCTCTTGTGCGGATGATTGCAGGGGAATCGCTAGATTTATGGCAAACAGAATGACAATGGCGTATCGACGCATCATGCTCTCCTAGTCCTAAACAACAATGAAGTAATTAATTTACTTTCTATTGGGGTGATTTTAGCACCCAAAATCAACAGACGAGGCAGCGCAGATGCAGAAGTCTGAAAATAGCTATCAATGAGTGAGTGTGTTGTCTGCTATCACTGATTCGTACACAGCCGGCGCATCATTTGAGCCGACTGACGAATATAACTTCCTCCGAACAGATTCGCGTGATTGAGGACATGGTACAGGTTGTATAGGTCGCGGCGCGTCTCGTAGCCAAGATGCAACGGCCACGCAGCGCGATAGGCGTCGTAGAAGGTCGTTGGAAAGCCGCCAAATAGTTCGCTCATGGCGATATCACATTCGCGGTCGCCATAGTAGGCGGCGGGATCGAAGACGGTGGGTGTGCCATCGGCAAGATAGGCGTGGTTACCGCTCCATAGGTCGCCATGCAGTAATGACGGTTGTGGCGTGTGGCCTTCGAAGAAGGCGGGCAGTTCATCTAGCAAGCGTTCGCCCAGCTGTCGTATCTCTCCGCCATATCCATTTTTTGCCGCCAGTTCAAGTTGGACGCCCAAGCGTTGCTCTCGCCAGAAGGTGATCCAATCATCCGTCCATGTGTTCGGTTGTGCTGTGGTGCCGATGAAGTTGTCTTGGGAGAAACCGAACTGTGGAGCGATGTGGCGGTGCATCGCGGCAAGTCGTGTGCCGAGTGCTTTGGCATCACCGCTTGAATGTAGATCAAGATGTTCTAGAACGAGAAAGCTCTGTTGGCCAGCGCTGCCGTGACCGATGGGAACGGGGATGCGTAAGGTATTGGTTGAAGCGATAGCGGCGAGTCCTGCAGCTTCGGCAACGAATATAGCGTGATGCGGCGCATCGTTCAGTTTGACGAAATAGGATGTGCCATCACGACCGTCGAGCTGATACGACAGGTTGATGCTGCCCCCGCTGACGGGGGTGGTGCGAACGATATTGAACGGGCGCAGTGTCGCATCGCGTATGGCAGATGCGACACTGCGCCAGATATCCATCGTTTACAGGGTGATGCGCGAACCGAAATATTCTTTGTATAGCTCCGCCAATTCCATGCGGGTGTACTTGTGGTTCTGACCGCCGCGATTGGCGATCTTGAGTGAGCCCATGAGTGAGGCGAGGCGCCCTGTCATCTCCCAATCCCAGCCCTTTTGGATGCCGTGCAGCAAGCCTGCGCGATAGGCATCGCCGCAACCGGTAGGGTCGACGATGGCTTTGGATTTTGGCGTAGGGATAGCGATCTGCTTGCCTTCGGTATAGATGAGCGATCCATCTGGGCCGAGGGTGACGATGAGCGCCTTCACGCGTTTGGCGATCTCTTCCAATGACTTGCCCGTCTTATCTTGCAACATCTTGGCTTCGTAGTCATTCACGGTGACGTAGGTCGCTTGTTCGATGAAGCGCAACAACTCTGCGCCGGAGAACATGGGCATGCCTTGACCTGGGTCGAATACGAAAGGGATGTCTTGTTCAACGAATTCGAGTGCGTGTTGCATCATGCCTTCGCGCCCATCTGGCGACACGATGCCGAGGGTGACTTCTTGCGCCATCGACACGCTGTTCAGATGTGAGCTACCCATCGCGCCCGGGTGGAAGGCGGTGATCTGATTGTCGTCGAGGTCGGTGGTGATGAAGGCTTGCCCTGTGAAACTGTTGGGTACGTGACGGATGTGGGTTTGTGGCAGACCGAGCTTTTCCAAACGCGAGGCGTAAGGTGCGAAATCGTCGCCGACCGTTGCCATGATGAGAGGATGTCCACCTAACATCTGCAAGTTGTATGCGATGTTGCCTGCGCAGCCGCCGTATTCGCGGCGCATCTCGGGTACGAGGAAGGCGACGTTGAGGATGTGGATCTGCTCAGGAAGGATGTGGTTCTTGAACTTGTCTTTGAACACCATGATGGTGTCGAATGCCATAGAGCCGCAGATCAGAGTTTTCATGTTGATTCGGTAAGTGGGCGATAGGTGCGGATTATAAAGGGGGGCAAGTCTATTTCTTATCCATATTCTGAATGAAGAGGCCGATGAGCTGCGAGATCTCGCTTGGTTCTTGCAGGAAGTGGAAGCCGGCGCGATTCACCATGGTGCCATCTGGGAGTTGGGCTGTGGTGATGTGGCGCAGTTCAAGATCTGCAGTCACTGCATCGCCAGTGGGAGTGATGATGCGGCTGCCTTTCAGTATCGCACCAGGTTCCAGGTGGACGCCGAGGTCGTAGATGAGCACGCCTAAACCATCGTGGCTCACATCGGTGATATGTGATTCGAAGGGCATGAAGCTAGCGGCATCTGCGACGCAACGCAGGGCGAGATCATCTGAGGTGGAGAATCGTGCATGTTCGCGCCGATTGTGGAGTAGCAGCGCCTTTGGTAGATTGAATTGGATGGCGGGTTGCCCATCGATCTGCGTCTCTTCG
>JBGSWB010000249.1:0-14047 GCA_041752675.1 Sideroxydans sp.
GGAGCTGGATTGAGTGTCTTCAACGTGCGGAGTATTCACTTCAAGCGCATCACCGTTTGAACCCTCTCCCAACGGGGGAGGGCTGGGTGGGGGAACACTCTTGGAAGTAACGCTACCCGCTGCCGCCAACTGCCAAACCATCCGCCCATTGTTCTGCAAACTGAACGCCACATCAGGCCGCGACAAGGCGATGCGTTTGAACGTCTCTTCACACCACGCGTATTCGGTGTTCTCACTCTTCAGGAATTTGCGCCGTGCGGGGGTGTTGAAATACAACTCACGCATCTCGATGCTGGTGCCGTGCGCATGGGCGGCGGGTACGGCATCGCTTTGCGTGCCATCCATCGCGTCGATCTTCCATGCGTGTGCCGCATCCGCTGTGCGGCTGGTGAGGCTGACTTGTGCCACCGCCGCCATGCTCGCCAAGGCCTCGCCACGGAATCCCATGCTGGCGACGCGCTGTAAGTCGTCGAGCGAGGTGATCTTGCTGGTGGCGTGGCGCATCAACGCTAAAGGTAATTGCGCGTGGGCGATACCCCCGCCGTTGTCACGCACGCGCAGCAACTTGATGCCGCCGTTCTCCAAGGTCACCGCGATGTCCGTCGCGCCCGCATCCAGACTGTTCTCCAGCAGCTCTTTGAGGGCGGAAGCAGGTCGTTCGATGACTTCGCCAGCGGCGATCTGGTTGATGAGGAGGTCGGGGAGGAGTTGGATGGAAGGCATGCGCGGATTATAGCGGATGAGTTCGCAACGCTTGCTCCCGACGCACTTTGCCTGCCTCCTGAAAATCCCTCGAATCCGATTTTGCGATGGTGGTGCGGCGAAAGGTGCGACATTTTGCCGCGCGACATCATGTCGCATTCCCAGACGTTTCCTACGGTCTTAGCATGCGCCCCGTTTTGAATCTTGAACGTAAGGGGAGTGTATGAATAAGAAGTTCGTTGCGATGAGCGCCATGTCGCTCGTGTTGTCTGTGTCCATTTCTAATCCAGTGCTCGCTGAAGATGCGACACCGATCGTACCGACAAGTGATGTTCCTCAAGTTGCCCCCGTGACACCCGATGCACCTTCGATGGTGGAGGTGGGTAATGGCGGCGTGACGAAGAAGATGTTGGGTGAAGTCACTGTCACTTCCACCACCATTGATGATCGTTTCGCATCCAAGCGCGGTGAGGCGAGCAACATCAGCAACATCAGCGGTAGAAAAGTGGATGAAGAGCACGGCAAGAACATCGTGGACGTGCTTGAATCGATTCCTGGTGTGACTGCTGAAGTACAGAGCGGTGACTCCGTGAAGATCAAGCTGCGCGGCGTGGAGGCACAACGTTACATGGGTGAGAAACCCGGCGTGGCCATCGTGATCGACGGTGTGCCGGTGTTGGAACGTACTGGTCGCGTGAACATCGACCTCGACAACATCGACTCCATCAAAGTCATCAAAGGTGGCGCGTCCTATCTGTTCGGTGAGGATGCATTGTCGGGCGCGGTCATCATCACCACCAAGCGTGGCGCCAAGATGGCGGGGTATACCGTGAGTGCCGAAACAGGCAGCTTCGGTTATCGCAAAGGCTTGGCACGGGCAGGATTCACGCAAGGTGATTTCGTGGGTCATATCCAAGCCAGCAAAGCTTTCGCGGATGACTTCTACGACCAAGGTGCCTATTCCCGCCAATACGTGGATGGCAAGCTGCAATATCTGATCGATGAGACGAGTGACCTCACGTTCGGTTTTGAGAATTCGCAACGTGCCAAAGATAGTCACGGCACGGTGCGCGGCGCGACTCAGGCGCTGATCGATCCGCGCAGTGCATCGCCGACTGCCGGCAAGGACTTCGCGCGCAAATACGACATCGAACTGAATAAGCTGAACCTAGCATATGCCAAAGACTTCGATGCGGGCGCGAACCTGTTGGTGAACACCTATCTGTTCAAGGATCACACCTACGGCTGGCAGAACCCAAGAGGGTTCCTGCGTGATAGCGCGGGCAATCTGCTACCCGCAAACGATATGAGTACGATGCGTGATGCCTACGTCAGTGGTGCGGACACTCAGCAGGCACAAAAAGGACTGAAAGCTGAGTTGCGCCAAGGTGGCGAGCACATCGGATTGATGGGCGGACTCGATCTACAGCGGTTTGAAGACAGAGCGTTGACCAAGAACCTCGTCACTTATTCGTCACGTAACACAGCAGTCGGGGTGAGTAATCCACTCAATCTGGCCGGTGCGATCACTGCCGACAATTTGATGACATCCGATACACGAGCGATGTATGGCGAATTCAAATGGCAGTTTGCCGAAGCATGGACCGCCACGGCCAATGCGCGCTACGACTCCATCTTGATGGGCTATTCCAGCAACATCGCTTTGACTCCGGCGCAGGTAGCAGAGGGCAGAACAACGGCGGGCAATAAGACTTTCAACGTGTGGTCGGAACGTCTGGGTTTGAATCATGCGCTCTCGCAGGATCGCGAGGTCTATTCCAACGTCTCCACCGGATTCCGTGTACCGACCATCGGCCAGTTGTTCGGTGGAACGGTCTCACCTACTGGCAACGTGGCCGCCAACCCGAATCTGGTGCCGGAACACGCGATGAACTATGAAGTCGGCGTCCGAGGTAGAAGCGAGATGCTCGGAATGGAATTGGATACGGATGTCGCGGTGTTCCAACTGGATCGCAAGGATTTCATCCTGAATACGGGCGGGCAATACCAAACCACGCCGGGTGCGACGCTGACCAATCAGCTTGAGCAATATCAGAACATCGGCGGTGTGCGCAATCGCGGTCTGGAATTGGGGGTGAAGACCGATGCGCGTGAGACCTGGTCGGGTGATCTGGCTTACACCTATCTGCAGGCGGTCTTCACGCGTAACGACAAGTATGTGATGGCGATGAAGCCGAATACACCAGCGGCCTATACCGACACATATAACAACACAGGCAAGACCGTGCCACGTTCGCCTGCGCACAAACTCAATCTGACCACGCGTTACCGTGCGACGTCTGAACTCACCTTCACAGGGGAGATGAACGCGCAATCGGGCAGTTATGCGGATGAAGTGAACGTGGTGTGGGTCGGTGGCCGCACGGTGTTCAATCTCATGGCGAACTATGAGGTGAAGACGGAGAGCAACTTCAAATGGTCGGCCTTCGCACGTCTGGATAACGTCTTCGATCGTTACTACTACTCCAACATCCGTGGTTCGTCAGATAGCAATGGCGATGGTGTCTATAACGCAGAGGACCCTTCCATCACGGTGAATCCGGGGCGTGTGTGGACGCTGGGTGTCACAGCCAAATTCTAAGGAGGCATCTATGAAAACGAACTCGATTTGGATGGCGATCTTGGCGGCTTCGATCTCTGTTGCTCAGGCGGACGAACATCCCATGGCGGCTTCCGCTGTGATGCCGACAGGACACGACCACGCTGCGATGATGGGCAGGCCGATGGCATGGACGGATCTGCCCATCTTGAAAACCAAGATGAGTGGCAAGACTCGCGAAACGACGCTCATCAGCATCGCCCCGCAGAACATCGTGGTGGCGAACATCGATGCTTGGTCTAACAACCTCAAGGATGCGAATGCGCATCGCCAGTTGGTCATGGAAATGGCGGGCGCAAAATTGGATAAGCCAGCTACGGGCGGTTTCCAGATGTTGACTGCACGTGAGGAGCAAACCGATTTCGTGCGTGTCGCCTCGACGGTGTATTACTTCGGCGAACGCGGTGCGAAGAATCCGACAGCGATGTTCATGCAACAGAAGAACGAGTTGGAGATCATCCCGCAACCTTATCCACGCGAACATTCCCGTTACCGTGCCGACGAGGATTGGAAGTTCCTCGTACGTTTCAAAGGCCAGCCTTTGGTAAATCAAAAGGTGAACTTTGAGACATCGAATGGCAGCAAGGTCGAGACGCTGACAGATGCGGCAGGTGTGCTCACTCTGCATATCCCCGATGACTTCAAGCCCGTAGAGGAAAAGAAAGAGGGGGCTAGCCACGACCATGGTATGCGTCGCGGTGCTGACCTTGTGCTGGCGACTGAATATGCCGATGGCGGCAAGACCTATCTGACGGCTTTCAACAGTACTTACGGCGCAGATGCTTACGACAAACGCAATCTGGCGATGGGGCTTGGATTCGCATTGTTGGGAATGGTAGGTGCTGCTCCGCTACTGCGTCAGAAAAAGACAGAGAAGAAGGTTGATACGGCCACCGATAAGAAAGAGGAGGTGTGACATGTTGAAGAGCCTATTCCCGACCTTGGGTCGTTTCCGCTTCACTGTGCAGATCATCATGCTGTTCGTCACTGTCTATGGCGGTGCGTTGTTGGGTAGCTATACGGTGGATCGTGTCTCGCAAGCCTTGCCTTCATTGTCCTGTGCATTCGACAAGATGACGGGTGACCACTGCATCCTCATCGTGAATCAACATCAGTTGCATCACCGTGTGGGCGAGGCGTTGGCGAATGCCAAGGACATCACCTTGAAGGTGTTCATCCCGACCTTGATGTCGGTCGGCATCTTCTTCATGTTCTTCTTCTTTTTGAACAAGGCGTTCTGCGGCTGGGTGTGCCCTTTGGGGACGGTGCAGGAGTTGCTCAGAAAGATCGGACTGTTCTTCAAGCGTCCGCTCCATCAATTCGAGCAAAATAATGTGGGGCGCGTGCGTCCGGTGAAGTGGTTGATGTTGTTGGTGTTGGTGCTTGGTTTGCCGCTGCTGGCAGGGATGGGCGTGGCCTCCAACGAGTTGGGCGATCCGTTCTGCCAAGTGTGTCCTTCGCGTGTCGTCACCACGCTGTTGACGGCGGACACCGAGCAGATCGCCGTGCGCACAGGGACGAACATCAATCTCTTCTTGGGTGCGTTGGGTAATGCGATGTTCGGTTTCATGATCATCGCGGCACTCGCAGTGCGCCAACCGTTCTGCCGTATCTGCCCGCTGTTGTCTTGGAATGCGCTTTTCCAAAAACTATCGCCCATGAAGTTGGTGAAGGTGGATTCGCACGAGAAGTGTGAGAAGTGCGGTGTGTGTGAGAAAGCATGCCCCATGGACATCCACGAAATCGGTACCGAGTTCGGCAAAAAAGCATTCCACGAAGATTGCACCTTGTGTGGACGCTGTGCCGAGTATTGCCCGGACGATGGTGTGATCCAGATCAAATTCTTCGGTATCCCGTTGTTCAAGTCTTCACGTGATTACTACAAGGCGCGTGTGAAGCATGAGTCGCCCGAAGGCACGAAAAAGAAACGCGTGATCCCTATCTTGCCGAAACCGACGCCTAACAATGGATGATCTTCTCAATCCAGCATTGATCCCCCAGCAGACCACGCTGTTCACCGTGTGGTTGCTGGGCGCTTCATTGGGGCTGACCGCGTGCACAGCGACTTGTCTGCCTTTCATGGGCACTTGGGTGTTGGGGCGCGGCGGCACACAGATGCAGGCTTTGCGGGACACGGGACTGTTCGTCACTGGGCGTATCTTGGCTTACACCATGCTCGGTGCGATCGCAGCGGCAGCGGGGGCATGGTTGTCGCAAGTGATGCGCGGCGGGACGGGCAATCTGGTCATCGGCTTCGCGTCTATCGCAGCGGGTGTCTGGCTGTTGCGTTCCGCCAAGCCACACTCACCTTGCGGTGTGGCGCGCAGTGCGGGCGCTACTCCGCCTTTGTTGTTGGGATTCTCTTTGAGCCTCACGCCTTGCGCGCCATTGGCTTCACTACTCGCTGTGTGCGCGGCAGCGGGGAGCATCAAGTTGGGGATGGCGAACGGTGTCGCATTCGGTCTGGGGGCAGCGTTGACTCCCTTGCTGATACTATTGCCGCTCATCAGCCTGTTTGGGAAGAGCCTGCGCGACAATCGTGAGTGGATCACACGTTGGATACGTTGGGGGGCGGCCGCTGTGCTGATCGTGTTGGGTTTGCGCCGGATATTCTTGGTGCTTTGAGATACATCTTTTTGCGGTCATCTATGAAACGTCTTGTGTCATCCGTCTTTGCTTTGTCTTTGCCTTGTGTCGCCTTGGGCGAAGAGCCAGTCACCCTGAAAGAAGTCACCGTCACCGCGAAGAGCGCTGACGTGGCAGAGCGTCGCGATTCGACCTCGCAAAAAGTGATCGTTGATCGAAAAGAGATTGAGAATCTCGGCGTGATGACCATCGGTGAGGTGTTGGGGAAGTTGCCGGGAGTAGAGGTCAGTGGTGAGGGGCAACGCGCGCGTGGTATGTCGCGCGACTCGGTGCAGATACTCATCGATGGAGAACGCCCTGCGGGTGGCTCGCGCATGGTGGCAGGCGTGATTGGGCGTTTGCCGTCGGGTGATTTGGAGCGCGTGGAGATATTGCGCGGTTCATCGGCAGAGTATGGTGGAGCGTCGTCGGTCACGGTCAATCTCGTGATGAAGAAGGCATTGTCAAAGCGCACGACAGCGCTGAAGGCAGCTGTGGGCTTGCGTGGTAACGAGCCGACAGGGCAGATGACGTGGACGGAGAACGGCGGCGAAGGCGGCTTTGGCTGGTCGTTACCCATCACGTTGAACCTACACCGCAATCCGACCCAAGGCACGACCGACCGGCAAGCCTTTCCGAACGGTGTTCGCAACGTCTGGCAGCAGGAGGGTGAAGAGGGGCTATTCACCTTTCGCGAGTTCGTGCTGTCCCCGCGTATGACGTGGAAAGATAGCGGCGATAGTCTGACCATCGCCCCACTTTTCTTTGACGGACTGGGCAAACGCAACAGCGACACCACTTCGACCGATCTATTACTCCCATCATCGGATTCACGTACTAGCCGTGAGACCAGTGATCGCCGCATGTTGCGCCTGCGTGTGGATGGCGAGAAGAATCTAAGCGGTTCTAAATTGACGGGGCGTATGTCTTTGAATCAGGGCAATCGCACTGTCGATCTGGTGCGCGAATCTACGGTGGCGAACGTGGTCAGTACCTCGACCGAGCATTCCAGTGGCAAGGAGACCGAATACAACATGGCGCTGCGCCTAGATAAACCGATGGGTGAACATCTGTTGGCAGTGGGCTTGGAGCATATCGATCTGCGTCGTAAAGATGAGCAGAGTTTCGGCGGTAGCTTTGTGGGGGCTTCGACGAGCGACGCCAGTGAACGTCATAGCATCGTCTGGGTGCAGGATGATTGGTCGTTGCAACAATCAGTGGTGCTCACAGCCGGTGTACGTGGTGAAGATATGCGCCTCGCTTCGGATGGTGTGAGTCAACAACATGGACGTCTGTTACCTTCCATCGCGCTGCGTTGGGAACCCGCCCAGCAGTGGCTGTTGCGTTCATCGTTGGGGGCTGGGCTGAAGTTGCCTAGGCTGGATGAACTGAGCAATACCGTGACACGCAGCATCGCTGCCAATACGCCGCTAGAAGCGGACAGGCGGGGTAATGCGACTCTTTCACCCGAGCGCAGTCTGAATTACGAGGCGGTGCTGGAGCGTTACCTCGATCAGGAAGCTGGCGTCTTTGGGGCGAACCTGTATGTGCGTGCTACGGAAGATTTCATCGAGCGTCGTGTGCAACTGGAAGGCGTACGTTGGGTCGACAGGCCGCAGAACGAAGGTAAAGCCCTGCATTGGGGCTGGGAACTGGATGGCAAGGTGCGCACTGATAACTTCGGGTGGAAGGGGGCGACGGTCAAGGCGCATCTCACTTTGCCGAATGCGCGTGTGAACGACACTCGTCTGGGCATCACCCGCATGGCGCGTGACACGCCAGACTATGTGTTCTCGGCTGGGGTAGATCAAAGCCTGCCGCAGTGGCAATCGAGCTATGGCGTGTCCGTGCAGATGTCTGGGGCGAGCAAGACGGATATTCCCAATGAGCAGCGCGCAACAACGAATGCCAAGACGACGCTGGATGCATTCTGGTTGTATAAATTGAATCCGATCTTCAATCTGCGCGTGAACGCGCAGAATCTGTTGGCGGCGAAGACAGTGCGTGAGACCGTGTATTTGAATGGCCCTGATACTTATCAACTGGGCACCGAGAGCGTTGGATTCCGCGCTTTGTTGGTCACGCTGGAAGGGCGCTGGTAGCATGTCGTCTGTTCTCACCCTGTTTGGATCGATGCAGATGTATTCGCAATTCCCCAATGAATCGGAGAAGTCTCCACTCAGTGAGCGATTCGCTGTCGTTGGGCTAGTCGTCCTGTTGCACTTATCCGTGTTCGCGGGTTACCTACTTCAGCCAGAGCTGCCGGCAGTGATGGTGAATGAGATGTCGATCTCCTTCTCCAATATGGAGATGCAGCAGGCTGACATCGTCCCGCAACCGAAACCAAGACCCAAAGAGATCGAGCCAGAGCCCGTGCCTGCGGATGAGCCTGCTGCCCAAGAGGTCGCTCCCTCGGAAGCGCCTCAAGCAGCTTCACCACCATCGCCGGTGCAACTTGATGCCGAACCCGATTATCGAGCCGATTATCTGAACAACCCCCGTCCGCCCTATCCGATGGTGGCGCGACGTATGGGCTACAACGGCAAGGTGATCCTGAACGTTGAGGTATTGGCCGAAGGTAAGGCGGGACAAGTCTTACTGCACAAGAGTAGTGGTTACGAGATAGTGGACAACGCAGCATTGCAGACTGTGAAGACATGGAAGTTCTCGCCGGCCAAACGTTTTGGGCAACCCGTCACACAATGGTTCTTGGTACCGATCAAATTTTCATTAGAGGATAACGATTCATGAATAACCTTTTCGCCATCAATTCAGTTGTGGTGTTCGTGACACTGATCTTGTTGATCATCCTGTCCATCGTCACTTGGTCTATCGCTTTGTTCAAAACGTGGAAGCAGTTCCAGGCCAAGAAGATGGACAAGGAATTCATCGAACGATTCTGGGCAGCACGTGAGTGGACCGAGGCGCAGAAGGTCGCGCAAGAAGGGAAAGGCGACTTTGCCCGTTTGGCACAAGCAGGTTTTGCAGAGATCAAGACCTTGGGCGAGGTGCAGCAAGACTTGAAGCATATGGGTGCGCCGCACGATGTGCTGGAGCGCCAGTTGGTGCAACAGTTACAGAACATCCAACGTCGTCACGAGCGCGGCCAAGCAGAGCTGGCTACCATCGGTTCGACTTCTCCTTTTGTCGGGTTGTTCGGAACGGTGTGGGGCATCATGCATGCTTTGCAAGATATCGGTAAGAGTGGTTCTGCATCCTTGGATGTGGTGGCAGGTCCGATCGGTGAGGCGCTGGTCGCCACGGCCATCGGTATCGCTGTGGCTTTGCCCGCAGTCCTTTTCTACAACTTCTTCTTACGTCGTCTGAAAGTGCATGTGACCGACTTGGAGAATTTCGCGCACGACTTCATGCGCCTGGCGCAGAAGCACGATTACAAACTGTGAGGCGGATATGAGCTTCGGAAATTCATCACAAGATAATGGCAGCATGATGAGCGAGATTAACGTCACGCCCTTGGTGGATGTGATGTTGGTTTTACTGGTGGTGTTCATCATCACTGCACCTTTGTTGGCACCACAGTCGCTCAAGATCAATCTACCTAAGACCGAATCTGTCGTGCATGACGACAAGTTACAGAAAGTCAGCCTTGCTATCGATGCCAAAGGTGAGGTCTCGATGGAATCTGTACGTATGAGTGACGATGGTTTGAAAGAGATGTTGAAGAACCGCGCGACTGACCCCAACTTCCAATTGCAGATACAGGCAGACGAGGCGGTCAATTACGGTCGTGTGGCTCAGGTGATGGCGATCGCGCAAAAGTCTGGCGTGAGCAAACTTTCCTTCTTGACGATTACAGGCAAATAGGCGCACGATTCAACCAAGGATTCAGGGTGGCTGGAGGAGTTATCCAGCAGTGTTCAGTAGGCTAGCAAAGGAGGGTTCATATGAGATCTGTCGTCATCGCAATGTTGTTGGTGTTTGGTGTTTCTGTATCCAGTAGCGTTCTCGCCTGCGAAGGCAGCAAGAGCCACAAGGCTAAGACCAGCACGAGCGCACCTGCTGCACCAGTGCCTGCCCCAACAAAGTAGTTCAGTAAGGTATTGCATCAGGCGGGGCTTGGGAGACCAAGCCCCGTTTTCTTTGCATGACTTAAATGCAAGGGAGCAGTAAACTTGTCATGCTCTACTAATAACAGCCTAAACATAGGAGATCGCAATGAATCGCAGAGAACTTTTGATCAGTGCTGCCGCAATGGCAGCCACTGCAGTGAGTAGTAAAGCCTTTGCCGCTGAGCACAAGCATGACCATGCCGCTATGGCGCACGAACATCATGCCTCTACCCGAAACGAGAGATTGATCGCTGCGGCCGCAGACTGCGTACTTAAAGCCAATATCTGTTTGCAACATTGCATCACTTTGTTGGGTGAGGGCGATAAGACGATGGCTGCCTGTGCGAAATCCTCCAGCCAAGTCATCGCCATGTGTAACGCTTTGGAGCAGATGGCCGCTGCGGAATCTAAATATTTGCCGCAATTGGCTAAAGTCTGCATGGACGTCTGTAAAACCTGTGAAGAAGAGTGCAAGAAGACTGAGAAGCACCCAGAATGCAAGGCGTGCATGGACTCTTGCGCCGCTTGCTACAAAGAATGCAAAGTGATCGCTGCCTGATTTTCAAGGTTAAGCTCAGTTATAATTCCCAAGTTGAATACGCCCAGCTTGTCTGGGCGTTTTTTGGATAGTGCGAATAGTTTAAGGATAGGAAAACCACATGGCTCTAATGATAGGAATTCCCCGTGAAACAGCCGCAGGCGAGAAGCGTGTCGCTTCGGTCCCCGAGGTCGTTGAAAAACTCATCAAGCTAGGTTTCAAAGTCGCAGTCGAATCAGGCGCTGGCGATGCGGCCAATTGCAGCGATGACGCTTACCGCGCAGCGGGTGCAGAGATCATCGCGGGGGCGGCTCAGTTGTGGGCTAGTTCTGACATCGTGTTCAAAGTGGCTGTCCCGTCTAGTGCCGAAGTCGGCCTGATGCGCGAAGGTGGTGTGTTGATCGGCTTCATCTGGCCTGCACAAAACCCTGAACTGATGCAACAGCTTGCCGCCAAAAAGGCGACCGTGCTGGCGATTGACGCTCTTCCACGCATGTTGAGTCGCGCCCAGAAGATGGATGCGTTGACCTCGCAGGCTGGCGTGGCGGGTTACCGCGCGGTCATCGAAGCGGCTAACGTATTCGGACGCTACTTCAACGGCCAGATCACAGCTGCCGGTAAGGTTCAACCAGCCAAGGTATTCATCGCGGGTGCCGGTGTGGCAGGTTTGGCGGCCATCGGTACTGCTGCCGGCCTAGGCGCTATCGTGCGCGCCAATGACACCCGTGCCGAAGTGGCGGACCAAGTGAAATCCTTGGGTGGTGAGTTCGTCAAAGTCGAATATGAGGAAGAGGGTGGCGGCGGCGGTGGCTACGCCAAGGTGATGAGCGAAGGCTTCCAGCAGGCGCAGCGCGAGATGTACGCCAAGCAAGCACGAGAAGTGGACATCATCATCACGACCGCATTGATCCCAGGAAAACCAGCGCCAAGGTTGATCACTGCCGAGATGGTGCAGAGCATGAAGCCGGGTAGCGTCATCGTCGATATGGCGGCTGAACGCGGTGGTAACTGCGAACTGACCGAGCCAGGTCAAGCTGTGGTGAAACATGGCGTGACCATCGTGGGTTACACCGATCTGAACAGTCGTTTGGCCAAGCAGTCATCCACACTGTATGGCACTAACTTGTTCCGCCTTACCGAAGAGTTGTGCAAGACCAAGGACGGCATCATCAACGTCAACATGGAAGACGATGCGATCCGTGGTTTGACGGTCATCAAGGATGGTGCGGTCACTTGGCCTGCGCCTCCTATCAAAATGCCCGCTGCTAAACCCGCCGCAACTCCTGTTGCCGCACCTGCTGCAAAGGGGCATGGCGCGAGTGGTGCGCCAGCATCGGTGGGGAAGACTGTTGCGATATTCAGTGTGGCCGCATTGCTGTTCTTGCTCGTCGGCGCTTATGCACCCGCTGCGTTCCTTGGACACTTCACTGTGTTCGTGCTGGCGTGTTTCGTGGGCTACATGGTGGTGTGGAACGTCACGCCCGCATTGCACACACCGTTGATGAGTGTCACCAATGCGATCAGTAGCATCATCGCCATCGGTGCGCTGGTGCAGATCGCACCGCCGCTGGCGTTCGGGCTTGATCGTCCTGATGCATGGATCCGCTGGTTGGCAGTGGTCGGTATCGCGCTGACTGCGGTCAATATGTTCGGCGGATTCGCCGTCACTCGTCGCATGTTGTCGATGTTCCGCAAATAAGGATAAAAGAATATGTCTGAAAGCTTGGCAACTGTTTCGTATATTGGCGCGATCATCCTCTTCATCCTCAGCTTGGGCGGATTGTCCAATCCTGAGTCTTCACGCCGAGGCAATCTCTACGGCATGATCGGTATGACCATCGCGGTGTTAGCGACGGTGTTCGGTCCGCGCGTCTCGATGGCTGGCATCCCTTGGATCATCGGTGCGATGGTGGTGGGCGGTAGCATAGGTCTGTATGCGGCGCGCAAAGTGCAGATGACGCAGATGCCTGAACTGGTCGCGATGATGCACAGTCTGGTCGGTCTCGCGGCATGTCTGGTCGGCTTCGCCAATTACATCGACCCGATGGCTACAATGAACCTGTCGGGTGCTGAAAAAGCGATTCACGAGATCGAGGTCTACCTTGGCATACTGATCGGCGCAGTGACCTTCGCGGGTTCGCTCATCGCATTTGGCAAGCTGGCTGGCAAGATCGGCGGCAAGCCGCTGTTGCTGCCAGGTCGTCACTTCTTGAATCTGATCGGCCTGTTGGTCGTCATCGTGTTTGGCTGGCAGTTCTTGCATGCTGAAACCATCAGTGCAGGTATGTTCGCGCTGACCGTGATGACAGTGATCGCACTGTTGTTTGGTATGCACATGGTACTGGCCATCGGCGGTGCCGATATGCCGGTGGTGGTATCCATGTTGAACAGCTATTCAGGTTGGGCGGCGGCGGCGACTGGCTTCATGCTGAGCAACGACCTGTTGATCGTTACAGGTGCGTTGGTGGGCTCCAGCGGTGCGATCCTGTCCTACATCATGTGTCGCGCGATGAACCGCAACTTCTTCAGCGTCATCGCAGGTGGATTTGGAACTGGTGGCGGCAAACCTGCTAAGAAAGCGGATGGTGATGCGCAACCAGCAGGCGAAGTCGTTTCTATCAATGCGGTCGAAACGGCAGAACTGTTGCGTGAAGCTAAGAGCGTGATCATCGTGCCGGGATACGGCATGGCTGTAGCGCAGGCTCAACACACAGTCTTTGAGATCACCAAAGTGTTGCGCGAGAAAGGTGTCAACGTACGTTTCGGCATCCATCCGGTCGCAGGCCGTATGCCGGGCCACATGAACGTATTATTGGCTGAAGCTAAAGTACCTTACGACATCGTGATGGAGATGGACGAGATCAATGCCGATTTCCCTGATACCGATGTTGCCATCGTTATCGGTGCGAACGACATCGTGAACCCAGCTGCACAGGAAGTGCCAGACAGCCCCATCGCTGGTATGCCAGTGCTGGAAGTGTGGAAGGCCAAGACCTCTATCATGATGAAACGCAGCATGGCGACTGGCTATGCGGGCGTGGACAATCCACTGTTCTACAAAGAGAACAACCGCATGTTGTTCGGCGATGCCAAGAAGATGCTGGACGAGGTTTTAACTGCGCTGAAAGCGTAGAGGAACTTGATGTAAGTCACACAAGAGCCGCGCAAGCGGCTCTTTCTATTTTGAATCACTCAATAGACTATCGATCCAAGCAGCTTATTCATTTCGCACTAAATCATCACACCCCCTTTGCAAGAGGGCGTTCTACCCTGCGTACTGCGTACTGCGTGCCCACGCGAGATTGCATTGCGAACTTTGCGAATGTGTGTGTCATTTATTTGTCATCCGGCATCACTAGTGTCCGGTTAAGAATCGAATAGATTCAGTTGGTTGCTGATATCTGCGTTTTCTGTCTGACCGCTGATGCTCTGTAAAGCCTGTTGAATGGGCATTTTCTCGAACAGCGTGACCGACAGAATCTGTAACAAAGT
>JBGSWB010000250.1:0-12081 GCA_041752675.1 Sideroxydans sp.
AAGTCCATCCTCTACACCGCGTTCACCGAGCGTCCCAAGCACCTCGACCCAGCGCAGGCGTATAGCGAGAATGAATACGAATTCCTCGCGCACATCTATTCGCCGCCACTGCAGTACCACTACCTGAAGCGTCCGTATCAACTCGTGCCCCTAGCCGCGAGTGAGATGCCGTCTGTGCGTTACCTAGATAAAGATAAGCGCCCATTACCAGCTACGGCTTCGCCCCAACGCATCGCCTGCAGCGTCTATGAAGTGCACATCAAGCCGAACATGCGCTACCAACCGCATCCCGCTTTTGTGCCCGAGTACATGCACCTCACGGCGGCAGACCTGGCAGGCATCCACACCTTGAGCGATTTCAAACAGACAGGTACGCGCGTCGTCACGGCGGCGGACTACGTGCATCAGATCAAACGCCTTGTTCATCCGCAGCTGCATACGCCCATCGGGGTGATGGGCGAGTACATCGTCGGCCTCAAGGATTATGCGGCTGCGTTGCAAGCTGCCAGCAAGTCACCCGGTTTTCTCGACATCGAGGAATACCCACTGAGCGGTGTGGAGGTGGTGGATGACACCACCTACCGCATCACCATCCACGGCAAATATCCGCAGTTCGCCTACTGGCTGGCGATGCCGTTCTTTTCGCCCATGCCGCAAGAGGTAGAGCGTTTCTATGCGCAAGCGGGAATGAAAGAACGCAACCTTTCGCTGGACTGGTGGCCAGTGGGGAGCGGCCCGTATTACCTGTCTGAGAACGATCCCAACCGTCGTATGGTGCTGAGCAAAAATCCTTATTACGACAGCGAGACCTATCCTGTCGAAGGTGAAGCGGGAGATGCGCAAGCTGGCTACTTGGCGGACGCAGGCAAGCCCTTGCCGCTCATCGACCAAGTGGTGTTCTCGTTGGAGAAAGAGACCATCCCGTATTGGAATAAATTCTTGCAAGGTTATTACGATGCCTCCGGCATCAGTTCGGATAGTTTCGATCAAGCCGTGCAAGTGAGTGTGAGTGGCGAAGCAGCAGTGAGTGACGAGATGAAGGTGCAGGGCATCACACTCAACACCGCAGTGGCGACCTCCACCATGTACACCGGATTCAACTGGCTAGATCCAGTCGTGGGCGGCAATTCGGAGCGCGCCACCAAATTGCGTCGTGCCATCGCCATCGCGGTGGACTTCGAAGAGTTCATCTCCATCTTTGCCAACGGGCGTGGCATCTCGGCGCAGTCGCCCATCCCACCCGGTATCTTCGGATTCAAAGAAGGTAAGGACGGCATCAACGCTTATGTGTACGACTGGGTGGATGGCGCGCCCAAACGTAAAAGTATCGCCGAGGCGAAACGGCTGTTGGCAGAAGCGGGCTACCCCAACGGCGTGGATGCCAAGACCAAACAACCACTGGTCATCCACCTCGACACCACCGCGAACGGGGTAGGCAACAAGTCGCGCTTGGATTGGATACGCAAACAGTTCGACAAGATCGGCGTGCAGCTCGATGTGCGCAGCACTGACTACAACCGATTCCAAGACAAGATACGCCGCGGCGATATGCAGATGTATTACTACGGTTGGAATGCCGACTATCCTGACCCCGAGAACTTCTTGTTCCTGTTGCACGGGCCGCAAGGCAAGGTGAAGTTCAGCGGTGAGAACGCCAGTAACTACAGCAGCGCTGAATTCGACCGCCTGTTCGAACAGATGAAGAACATGGATAGCGGCCCGCAACGCCAAGTCATCATCGACGAGGCGCTAGAGATCCTGCGCCGCGACTCACCATGGTTGTGGGGCTACCATCCCAAACAATATGTCCTGCAACACGGCTGGCTAAACAACATCAAACCCAACATCATGGCCAACAATAAACTCAAATATTGGCGAGTGGATGCGGCCCAACGGGAACAACTGCGCAGCACATGGAATCGCCCAGCTTACTGGCCGTTGGCGCTCGGTTTTGTGCTGCTTTCGTTGTTCGGGGTGTGGATGTGGCGTGTGCTGAAGAAACGCGAGGATGCAAGATGATCGCCTACCTCATCCGCCGCATCCTCTACGCCATTCCCATCCTCATCGGGGTGAATCTGCTCACCTTCGCGCTGTTCTTCGTAGTGAACACGCCCGACGATATGGCACGCATGCAGCTTGGGGTGAAGCGTGTGACACCGGAAGCCATCGAGAAGTGGAAGCAGCAGCGCGGTTACGACAAGCCGCTACTCATCAATAGCGCTGCGACAGGTACCAACACTTTCACCGACACCATCTTCTGGCAGAAGTCGGCCAGCATGTTCGTGTTTGATTTCGGTTATTCGGATGATGGGCGCAGCATCGGTCGTGAGATCGCTACACGCATGGGGCCAAGTCTTGCCATCGCGCTGCCGACCTTCCTCGTCGGCCTCTTGGTGTATGTGAGTTTCGCTTTGCTGATGACCTTGTTCCGAGCGACTGCGCTCGACATCGTGGGCGTGGCTTTGTGTGTGGTGCTGATGTCTATCTCTGGTTTGTTCTACATCATCGGCGGGCAGTTCCTCATCAGCAAGTTGTGGCATCTGGTGCCTATCTCGGGGTATGCGGGTGGCGCAGACAGTTTCAAGTTCGTGGTGTTGCCCATCGTCGTTGGCATCATCGGCGGCATCGGTTCCAGCAGTCGCTGGTATCGCACCATCTTCCTCGAAGAGATCGGCAAAGACTATGTGCGCACCGCGCGCGCCAAAGGGCTGTCCGAGTTGCGTGTGTTGTTCACCCATGTGTTGAAGAACGCGATGATCCCCATCCTGACTGGTGTGGTGGTGGTCATCCCATTGTTGTTCATGGGTAGCCTGCTCACCGAATCTTTCTTTGGCATACCCGGATTGGGCAGCTACACCATCGATGCCATCAACGCACAAGACTTCAGCGTGGTGCGTGCGATGGTGTTCTTGGGATCAGTGCTGTACATCGTGGGGTTGATACTGACCGATGTCTCATACACCGTGGTCGATCCGAGGGTAAGGCTCTCATGAGTTTCATCCCCGTCATTCTGTGGAGCGATGCCTTGGTGTTCTTGCTCATCGCGGCATGTATCACCGCGACGTTGTATGTGCGCAAACGCGAACATCTGTTGTTGCCGTGGCGACGCGTGGCGCAGAGCAGTATGGCGATGGTGTCGCTCTTGGTGTTGTCCTTGTTCTTGCTGGTGGGCTTGCTCGATACCTTGCATTTCCGCGTTGCACTGCCGCAATCGAACAACGGTGAGAAGGTGTATTCGCCCGAGGTGTTGAGTGTGTTCGACAAGGTGGTCGAGCCATTGCGCACACACACTGAGAAGACCTATTCCGCGCCATTCGCACTGACACTGTATGCCAAAGAGAGCATGACGGATGCTCTGGGCAACATCGTGCGTGAGTATCCGAGGTTGCGCTTTGGTGGGGCGCATCTGGCAGATGAGGCGGCACGTGATGGTGATATCGCAAAGTGCGCATCTGTAGGCGCTTTGATGGGCTTGCTCGCGGGAGGAGTGCTGATGTTGTTGCTGCGTCGTTGGTTCGCGCAGACGGCTGTTCTCGTCACTGTCCTTGTTGCAGGCACGCTCATCGGCGCTATCGCCGATCTATCCACTGCCTATCACGTGTTGGGTACGGACAAGGTCGGGGCGGATGTGTTGTACCTCTCGCTGAAGAGCATACGCACCGGCCTCATCATCGGCACGGTGACGACGCTGGTGACCTTGCCATTGGCTTTGTTCTTAGGTGTTGCAGCGGGTTACTTTCGTGGCTGGGTAGACGATGTCATCCAGTACATCTATACCGTGCTGAGTTCCATCCCCAGCGTGTTACTCATCGCGGCGGCGGTGTTGATGATGCAAGTCACTATCGATACCCACCCTGAATGGTTCACCACTTCTGCCTCGCGCGCCGACCTGAGGTTGGTGTTCCTGTGTCTCATCCTCGGCATGACCAGTTGGACTGGCCTTTGCCGTTTGTTGCGCGGCGAAACGCTGAAGCTGCGCGAGATGGAATACATCCAAGCGGCACAATCCTTTGGCGTGTCGTCCATGCGCATCCTCACTCGCCACATCATGCCAAACGTCATGCACATGATCCTCATCGCGCTAGTGATGGATTTTTCTGGGCTGGTATTGGCCGAGGCGGTGTTGTCTTACGTCGGCGTGGGCGTCGATCCTTCGATGATCTCGTTCGGCACCATGATCAATGGGGCGCGCTTAGAGATGGGGCGCGAGCCGATGGTGTGGTGGGCGCTGGCCGCAGCCTTCAGTTTCATGCTGGTGTTGGTATTGGCGGCGAACCTGTTTGCGGATGCGGTGCGTGATGCATTCGACCCGAGATTGAATAGAGCGGATACCTAACGAAACTCACTGTGAAGTATTGCAGAGCCCCGCTTGAACGACGGGCTGGATCGTTGCTCACTCATAGTGCGACCACATACGCAGGACGCGAACCGCTCTCTCTTTGGAAAAGACCTCATACACCATGCGGTGCTGAATATTGATACGGCGAGAATATGCGCCTGCAAGATCGCCGACCAACTTTTCGAAAGGCGGTGGATTCTGAAATGGGTCGATGGCAAGAATCGCGAGGAGTTCTTGCGTCTTTGGTTTAAGGCCACTTGCAGCAAGCTTCTTTGCATCTTTCATTGCTTGCTTGGCGTAAACAACTTCCCAACCTACCACTTAAGCGCCTTCGAGCTTTTTGCAAGGGGCTCAGCCATCCCAGCCTTGATTGACTCGCGCATACCAGGCACGGCCAGAAGGTACAAGGTTTCTTGAATTGCGCTCCAATCGTCTGCTGAGAGCAACACGGCACTGTTGCGCTTTCCAGAAATGATGATTGGCTCATGAGACTCAACTGTTTGATCTATGAGTCGGTACAGATTTGCACGAGCTTCGCTTGCGGTAAGTGTGTTCATTGAGTGTTCCTTCAAAGAGCCTGAAAGGTACGAAATTACGTACGCCTTGTCAAGTGACTATGCGATTCAACAAGATGCCTAACGTTGAATTGAGGGGTAGGCCGCTTCTGGCCCGTCCCTCTCGAATGCAGGGTTAGGCTCTGGATAGCCAAATGGCAGGATCTCTGCTGCCATGAAATACCGCCAAGACAACAATGCGATATTGCTCTGCACGAAAATAAACGCTGTATGGAAAACGATTGGCGACGACACGCCGAATGTCTTCGCGAACAACAGCAAACTGGAGAGGATTTTTAGATGCCAACGATATGCAACGGTCAATTTCAGCAATGAACTCAAGCCCGAGGCCAAGTCGCTTGCCTTCATACCATGCACTTGCTTCGATGAACTCTGCACTTGCGGCACGATGAAACGTGATGGGCAGACTCATTGCCTTATTTTGGCAAGAGCGGCTGCTTTTACTTCACTCCATGGAACGACATCGTTGGGATTCGCCAGATGATCTGCGAGACGGCGGTCAAGTTCCGTTTTCTGCGCTTCGGTCAACGATGGCGCCGCGCCACGACTAACGATACCGTCCCAGATGGCTTCAACCAGTTCGATCTGCTCGTTAATGTCGAGTACACGTGCCTGTTGTAAGAGTTGTGTGTTCATGATCTGGACTCCATTCAAAACTAACGAGACAATTCTAGCGCGCTTCGCCACCCGATGTCGAATGTAGGCCTAACGTAAAAGTGAGGGGCTGCGCTGTGTTCTAAGGTCTTTTTTGCTGGTCATGAAGCCCAATAAAACCGATTCAAGCCTTGTGGTTCTTGAATAGTCTTTTTCGTTTGGATACGGCGGGGAAGTTATTACCGCGTCTACGCTGTTAGTCTGTAGTGTTGTTCCAATATTTCTTGAATCAGCTAAATGAACAACTGATATAGCATTTTTTCGTCTGCTGAAAAATGCAACACTCTCTGCCATTTCATTAACTTGCTTCAGCCATATTTCAATAACATCAGCGTCCAGCTTCTTTTTTCTGCTTACGCCGACTTCAGGTCCAAATTTTAAGTTGCTGTAAGCATAAACAAGCTGTTTGGCAAAAGCAGTTTTCTCGTAGTTACTGAAACGTGCATCATAAAATTCATCCATCACTTCTAGCAAAACAAGTGCTTTATGTAGTGGAATTGAGCTTATTGAATCCGTGATAATTAGATTCTCTTGCTCTTCGGTTAGTGTTTTTAGGTTGTCGCCATATTTTATAATTCGTACTTGCGCCTCTTTTGCTATGGCTTCTGCGTGTTTAGCAAGAGCGGAACTATCAACTTCCCATCTCGTTTTTGTTTCAGCCATTAAGTGAACTACTGGATTGGCTTCAATCCCAATAGACGAAATTCCGTGCTTCTTGCACTCAACTAAAGTTGTTCCAGTGCCGCAAAACGGATCAAGTACGCAATGCCGCTTATCAATGCCGAATTTGTATAGGTAGTTTTTAACAAGATGAGGGGGGTAAGACAATACAAAACGATACCAGTCATGAATTAATAGATCGTCTTCATAAAATCTATTTAACTCTGAACCATTTTTTGTCTGAACAACATATGACATAGGTTTTATCCTGAGAATGTAATAATGGCAGGTCGTATTTATCCCGCATATGACGCCTAACGCCTAGGTTAAGCTGCGGACCTGCCGAAGGCGGGGCCGTCGGCTTGAACCGCTAGTTATGTTCAACGTCATCAGCAGGTGCCTTGAGCATTCTTTCAAGCTCCGCGATTATCTCGGCCTTGCTCTTGAATAGCTCCTGATTCTCGGCTTGTATTCGTTCTAGCGGACCACTGCCATGAAAGACGCCCTTTTTGAGTGTGGCTTCGTTGCGTTCAAGCTGGTCCTTGTATTCACCCAGCAGCGTTGAAAGTGCGCTTAAACGCGCGCTGCGTTCCTGTGCGGCGGCGCTGCGCTTGAATTGGACTCTGTTTTGACTGATCTCGCCTCGCTGCAGCTCCAACTCATCGCGCTGTAGGAGGATTGTTACGATCATTCCGGCGAAGGCTAATCCAGAGAACAATGACGTAAGTGCTCCGAATCTGTCTCCAAAGACGCCAGATTTGCTTACCGACAGTTCGGATACTGGCCAAGTTAGATACAGCAGCACTGATGCATATACAAGGACTAACGTCGGCACTAGAACCAGTATGCCGCCGTAGACGAGCCAAGATCTCTTCTTCTTGTCAGCGACCTCGCTACTCACGTAACCCCTCCTTGAACATAACGTAAAGTAGACACCCGAAAAAATGCCGTGAAAGGCACCTTCGAGGTGTATATTCTGGATTGCTTCATGTAGTGCCTTGTATTGATTGAATGTGAATTTATCGCACACCCTAAATTTTCAGATAAATACGACATGACCCAACCTCCTAAATTGCTTGACCAAGTGCGCGATAAGTTGCGGGTGAAGCACTATGCCATTCGCACCGAGCAAAGCTATGTGGACTGGATTAAACGTTACATTTACTTTCATGACAAGACCCACCCCAAAGATTTAGGGGCGCAAGATGTTGAGGCTTTTCTGACGCATCTAGCGGTTGCGGGCAAGGTGTCAGCCTCCACACAGAACCAAGCCAAGAGTGCGATTTTGTTTCTCTACCGCGAGGTGTTGGAGATTCAATTACCTTGGCTGGATAACGTGACGCAAGCGAAAGCGCCGAAGAAATTGCCCGTCGTGTTGACGGTGGCAGAGGTGCAATCAGTGTTGTCGCGCTTGAGTGGCTCGCACTTGTTGATCGCGTCTTTGTTATATGGCGGTGGTATGCGTTTGATGGAGGCGGTGCGGTTGAGGGTTAAAGATGTGGAGTTTGCGCGGCACGAAATCATTGTGCGTGAAGGCAAGGGTTTTAAGGATAGGGTGACGATGTTGCCGGAATCTATCGTGGCATCTTTGCAAGCACATTTGCTCAAGGTAAAAACGCTGCATGATGAGGATTTAGCGGCGGGTTATGGGGAGGTGTATCTCCCCTTTGCTTTGGATAAAAAGTATCCTAATGCGGGGCGCGAGTGGGGTTGGCAATATATCTTTCCGTCTAAGAATCTGTCGGTCGATCCGCGTTCAGATAAGACACGCCGCCATCATTTAGATGAGAAGGGAGTGCAGCGCGCGGTAAAGCAAGCCGTGCGTGATGCTGGGCTAGTTAAGCCTGCCACGCCCCATACCTTGCGCCATTCATTCGCCACCCACCTGCTGCAAAGCGGCTACGACATTCGCACCGTGCAAGAACTGCTCGGCCACTCTGATGTTTCAACCACCATGATCTACACCCATGTGTTGAATAAAGGCGGCAAGGGTGTAGTGAGTCCGTTGGATAGATAAAGCATGAGTTCATTACTTTCTGTTGATTCACTCACCACTAGATTGCGCAATGGCGCGACCATCGTCGATGGCATCTCGTTCGAGATCGCGGCGGGTGAGACTTTTGCCTTATTGGGTGAATCTGGTTGCGGCAAGTCGATGACGGCGCTGTCGTTGATGCGTCTGCTGCCTGATGGCGTGCAGAACGCGGGCGGTGCGGTGCAGATGGAGCAGGCATCGCTCTTCGAATTGCCCGAACGCGAGATGCGTAGTGTGCGCGGCGGCAAGATGGCGATGATCTTCCAAGAGCCGGGATTGAGTTTGAATCCGGTGATGACGGTGGGGCAGCAGATCGCTGAGGTGTTGGAACTGCATGGAAAGCTGCCTTTGTTTAACGAGGGTTCCCCCACCCCAACCCTCCCCCGGTGGGAGAGGGGGCAGATTGAGCTACGCTGCATCGAGCTGCTGGATCAAGTGGGAATCCCTGATGTCTCGCGCCGTGTCGATGAATATCCCTTCCAACTTTCCGGCGGTATGAAGCAGCGGGTGATGATCGCGATGGCGTTGGCTGGCAGTCCGCGTCTGCTCATTGCGGATGAGCCGACGACTGCATTGGATGTGACGATACAAGCACAGGTGTTGCAACTGTTACGTGACACGCAAGCGAAGTCGGGCATGGCGATGCTGCTCATAACGCATGATTTGGGTGTGGTGGCGGAGACGGCACATCGTGTCGGTGTGATGTATGCGGGGCAGGTCGTGGAGCAGGCATCGCGCGATGAGTTGTTCGCACGGCCTTTGCATCCGTACACGCAGAAGCTATTCGCCGCTTTGCCAAGCGCGGGGCGTGCAGGGCAGTCTTTGAGTGCTATCCCGGGTAATGTGCCGCCGCTTGGCAGCATCACGAACGGATGCCGTTTTGCGCCGCGTTGCGATAAGGCTTGGGCCCTGTGCCATGAGCAGACGCCAGCGTGGACAGTGGTGCACCCGCAAGGGGTAGGCCGTGGTTGTACGGGGCTGAAGCCCCAACAACACACGCTCGGTGAGGGGCAGGGGGTTAGGTGCCACCTTTATGCGGAAGGCCTAGGAAGGGAGAAGGTTGAGGAGTGTGTGCAGGCACATCGAATCAGCGCTCCCTCCCCTTCGATCCTTGACCTTCAACCTTCACTGCTTGAGGTCGCAGACCTCAAAGTCCATTTCCCCATCCGCAAAGGTTTGTTGCAACGCGTCGTCGGGAGTGTGAAGGCGGTGGATGGTGTTTCGCTAGCCATTGCAAAAGGTCGCACCTTGGCGCTGGTCGGTGAGTCTGGTTGCGGCAAGACGACACTCGGGAAATCTTTGCTGCAACTCGTGCCAGCAACGAGCGGTAGTGTGCAGTTCGACGGCAAGGAATTGGTCGGTACAGGCGCATCGCGTGCGACCATGCAGATGGTGTTCCAAGACCCTTACGCGTCACTCAACCCTAAGATGCGGGTAGCGGAGATATTGGAAGAGGGGATGAGTGCGCTGAACATCGGTAGCAATAGCGCCGAGCGGCAGGCGCACATCGACGAATTATTGGACAAGGTAGGACTCGCGCGGGACAGCAAGTGGCGCTATCCGCATGAGTTCTCCGGCGGTCAGCGCCAGCGCATCGCTATCGCCCGTGCCTTGGCGGTGTCGCCGCAACTGTTGATCTGCGATGAGCCGACGAGTGCATTGGATGTATCTGTGCAGGCGCAGATATTGAATCTGTTGAAATCACTGCAAGACGAGTTGGGTCTGAGTTATCTCTTCATCACACACAACTTGGGGGTGGTGGAATATCTCGCGCATGAGGTGTGTGTGATGTATCTGGGGCGTATCGTCGAGCGCGGGACGACGCAGGAGGTGATGCATTCGCCCAAACATCCTTACACGCAGGCGCTACTGTCTGCGGTGCCGCGTATCGATGGGGAGGGGCGGGCATTCATCAAGCTGGAAGGCGATATGCCTTCACGGTCGAATCCGCCAAGTGGCTGTCACTTCGCACCGCGCTGTTCACATGCAATGCCAGTCTGTGTGACCTATCCTGAAACGACTGTGCTCAGCGCGACGCATCGCGTGAGCTGTCATCTCTTAACTAAATAATACTAGCGGGAGTTGTAAGCGAGGCGGCTGACAGGCTTGGTGGCCGCAGCGCGCTTCACTTTTTTGGAGACGGAAGGGCGATTCTTGTTCGTGCGCTTGACGGCTGCACGACGTGGATACGAAGCGCCGGGCAAGATGGTGAAGCGTTGCCCGACTCGCAAGCGATGACTACCACGGTTCATCGCAAGCAAGTTGGCTTGGCTAGTGTGGAAGCGGCGTGCGATGGTGGAGATGGTGTCGCCTTTGCGTACGGTGTACGAGAAGCCAGACATCTCTTGCACAGCTGTCGCATGCATATTGAATGGCGAGAACTCATCGTCATCTGCGGCAGGGACCAACAGGGTCTGCCCATTGCTTTGGATAGCATACTTAGACAGGCCGTTGGCCGAGCGCAGTTGGTCTAACGGGATATCGAAGCGGGAGGCGATCTCTTGGAACGATTCGCCTTTTTCGCTTTTGTAAGATTTCCACGAGACCAAGCGCTGGTCGCTCTTTTCCAGATTAGCTCGGAAGGTTTCTACCTGATCTACGGGTAGTAATATCACTTCGGCATGGCCTTGCAGGATGACGGGACGGTTGTTGGCGGGATTGAGTGCGGTGAACTCTTCCATAGATATTTCGGCCAATTGTGCTGCGACCTTGATGTCCATCGGTTTGGATGGGGTGACGATGGCAAAATAGGGTTCGTTCGGAATATCACTGAGGACGAGGCCGAAACGCGCTGGATCACTAATGATGTTTTTAACAGCGAGCAACTTAGGAACATAGTTTTGAGTTTCGCGCGGCATCTTGATGTGCGAATAGTCAGTCGGCTTGCCGAGTCTGCGGTTCTTGGCTTGTGCACGAGCGACTGCACCTTCTCCCCAGTTGTAGGCCGCTAGCGCCAGCTCCCAGTCACCGAACTGGTCGTGTAGTTTCTCTAGGTAATCTAAGGCACCGTTGGTCGCGCCGATGACATCACGACGCTCGTCATACCACCAGTTCTGCTCCATGCCGAAGTGTTTTCCGGTGGAGGGGATGAACTGCCAGATACCTGATGCACTCGCGACCGAATTCGCACCGGGATTGAATGCGCTCTCGATGACGGGAAGCAGTGCGATCTCGGTTGGGATGCCACGGCGTTCCACTTCTTCCACGATGTAGTACAGGTAGCGTCGCGCACGCTCGCTCATGCGCAAGACGTATTCGGGATGGCTTGCGTACCATTTCTCATGGCGTTTGATGAGCGGGTTGTTCATCTCATTCATGGCGAAGCCACTGCGGATACGTTGCCAGACGTCATCGTCAGGGATGGCAGACATGATTGGGTAAGCTTCTTTGACGCTGGTTACCTCAACATCGTCATTGGTCGTCTCGGAAGATTTTTTTGGGGCGATGAATATGCGCTTGGTGGGCGTCTCTGCAACAGGTTCTGGCGCAACGATCATCGCTTCGCGGATCGGGGCGGGGGCCTGTGATGTGGCTTGAGGCTGTTGTTCAAGCGCGATAGATGAAATTGGCGCAATCGTTGTCGCAATAAACAAAGACAGCGCGGCAAGGCGCGCTGTCTTTGTGATGCTGATGTGCCTGACTGACTGTGCTATCAACGAATGACCTCTTTAAAATTTCCCGAGGATGCCTACGTCTTCACTAAAACCCAGTCAACATCATTTGATGACTTCCTTTAGTTGCTCAAGGATGCCTGGGTTTTGGTTCAGACATAACCTGAAGGTTAGTCTGCACTGAAACCCAGTCATACATCATTTGAT
>JBGSWB010000251.1:0-13239 GCA_041752675.1 Sideroxydans sp.
GGACTTCACTACGATCACACAACAGGAGATAGATATGGCGATGAAGAGATTAAACAGCAGACCCAGAAAGAGACTTGGATACCAGACACCCAGTCAGGTATTCTTCAAGTCAGGCGTTGCACTTCATATTTGAACCCGCGCAATAAATTGCTCCTTACATATCCAACATATGCCGCGTCACAATTTTTCGTTCGCGCCTTGTCTTGCTTAGAACTTTGAATTTCTAGAAGCGCCCTATGTTCCAGTGCGGTAAATTCCAATTCGATCTTTCGCGCCCACTTGTGATGGGCATCGTCAATGTCACGCCTGATTCCTTCTCGGATGGTGGGCATCATGCATCGACGCAAGCTGCTATCGACCATGCGCAGCGATTGATAGTCGAGGGCGCAGCTATTCTCGATATCGGAGGCGAATCTACGCGTCCCGGTGCAGCGATGGTCGGCGAGCAAGAGGAATTGGATAGAGTGCTGCCTGTGATCGAAGGATTGCGTGGCATTTCAGTCCCGATCTCTATCGACACCTACAAACCTGCTGTGATGATTGCAGCTCTGGCAGCAGGGGCGAGTATGGTGAATGATGTGAATGCCTTGCAGTCAGAAGGTGCGATCGAGGCAGTCCTAGGTAGCGATGCGGCGGTGTGTTTAATGCACAAGCAAGGGAACCCAGAGACGATGCAGCAGAGACCTATCTATCAAGATGTGATGGAAGAGGTGAGTGCATTCTTGCGGGAACGAATCGCCGCCCTTGAGGTGGCTGGTGTGGTGCGCGAGCGTATCGTCATCGATCCTGGTTTCGGATTTGGCAAGACAATCGAGCATAATCTCGAATTATTGAGGCATCTGGATACGCTGAACGCTTTGGGTGTGCCGATCTTGGCAGGGTTGTCGCGTAAATCCATGTTGGGGGCGATCACCAGTCGTGATGTCGATGATCGCGTGGCGGCGAGTATTACCGCAGCGATCTTGGCGGTACAGCGTGGTGCATCCATCGTGCGAGTGCATGACGTGCGAGAGACAGTCGATGCGTTGAAGATTTTGCAAGCAGTGAAAGAGGAAAGACGATGAGCAGAAAATATTTCGGGACAGATGGTGTGCGTGGTCGTGTAGGTGATCATCCCATCACCCCGCAGTTCGTGATGCATTTGGGCTATGCGGCTGGCAAGGTGCTGGCGAGTGCTGAGCATACGCAGGGGGAGCGTCCTGCCGTACTGATAGGAAAAGACACGCGTATCTCGGGTTATATGTTGGAATCGGCGTTGGAGGCTGGGCTTATCGCTGCTGGCATCGATGTCTATCTGGCTGGTCCGATACCGACACCGGCGGTGGCGTATCTCACTCGGGCTTTGCGTTTACAGGCGGGCGTAGTGATCTCGGCTTCGCACAATCCATTTGAAGACAATGGCATCAAGTTCTTCTCAGGCAACGGCACTAAATTACCTGATGCGATTGAGACCGCGATCGAAGATGAATTGGACAAGCCGATGCAGACCAATTCATCCGAAGGTTTGGGTAAGGCGAAGCGCCTAGACGACGCGGTCGGACGTTACATCGAATTCTGCAAGAGTACTTTCCCCGCGGACATGAATCTGCGCGGACTGAAGATCGTGGTGGACTGTGCGCATGGAGCGACCTATCACATCGCTGGCCATGTATTCCATGAACTGGGTGCGGATGTGATCACCATCGGCGCGCAACCGAATGGCAAGAACATCAATGATGGTTACGGTGCGACGAAGCCACAGAACCTACAAAAAGCGGTCGTTGAGAACAATGCGGATATCGGGCTGGCATTGGATGGCGATGGAGATCGACTCATCATGGTCGATGCGCAAGGCAAGCTGTATGACGGTGACCAATTGCTCTATGTCATCGCCAAGCACCGTCAAGCACAAGGCACGATGAAAGGCGGCATGGTAGGTACGCTGATGACCAATCTTGCCTTTGAACATGCCATGCAGAGATTGGGTATCCCTTTCGCACGCGCCAAGGTGGGCGACCGATATGTGATGGAGTTGCTACAGCAAAAGGGTTGGCAACTGGGCGGGGAGAATTCAGGTCACATCATCTGTCTGGATAAACACAGTACGGGAGATGGCATCGTCTCCGCACTACAGGTGTTGGAAGCCTTGCGCTCTAGTAAACAGAGCCTAGCTCAAGCCGCACAGGATCTGGTGATGTATCCGCAGGTACTCATCAACGTACGCGTGACGGGCAAGGCGGCGGAGTTGCTGGATCGTATGGAGGTCAAAGCTGCATCAGATGAAGCGGAAAAAGCTTTGAATGGAAAAGGTCGCGTACTGTTGCGCCCCTCGGGCACAGAACCGCTATTGCGCGTGATGGTCGAGGGAGAGGATGGTGTGTTGGTGAAACAGTGCGCCGAGAAGATAGCTGAAGCTGTGCAGGAAGCAGCGGGAATAAAATAGCGGGTTTGTTGAGGCCTAACGGATTTGTAATATTAGTGTCACACAATGCATCTAACATCCGGTCGTCACCAATATAGTGATACCGCATAGATTGCACGTCCATTAACTATCGAGGAAAGAATTTATGATCAATCTAAAACTGAAGGCATTTGCCGCCACAGCTCTGCTGGCAGCATCGCATGTTGCATTCGCCGCGACACCAACCGTTACTGTTGACGGATCCAGCACGGTATATCCCATCACCGAAGCGGTGGCTGAGGATTTCCAGAAGTCCAAGAAGAACAAGATCCAAGTGACCGTAGGTATCTCCGGCACCGGTGGCGGTTTTAAGAAGTTCTGCCGTGGCGAGACTGATATCTCCGATGCTTCGCGCCCTATTATGGAAAAAGAAATGAAGCTGTGCGCCGAAAACGGCATCAAATACATCGAACTGCCAGTGGCTTTCGATGCGATGACCGTAGCTATCCACCCCAAGAATACTTGGGCTGAGAAAATGACCGTGGCTGAACTGAAGAAGATGTGGGAACCCGCTGCGCAAGGCAAGATCACGCGCTGGAACCAAGTCAATCCGGCTTGGCCTGATGCGCCGCTGAAGCTATTTGGCCCAGGTGCTGACTCTGGTACCTTCGACTATTTCACCGAGGCTATTGTGGGTAAGTCCAAGTCCAGCCGTGGCGATTTCACTGCTTCCGAGGATGATAATGTGTTGGTACAAGGCGTGTCTCGCGATGAAAACGCCTTGGGTTATTTCGGATATGCCTACTATGAAGAAAACAGGAACAAGATGAAGGCAGTCGCCATCATCGAGAAAGATGGCAAGCCTGCCGTGTTGCCTTCGATCGAAACCGTGATGAAGGGCACCTACCAGCCACTGGCTCGCCCAATCTTCATCTATGTGAGCAGCAAGGCGGTCGAGAAGGCTGAAGTGCGCGAGTTTGTCGAGTTCTATTTCAAACATGCCCCAGCGCTGGTCAAGGAAGTCGGTTATGTTCCCTTGGGCGATGCCGATTACAGCCTCGCTATGAAGAACTTCAGTAGCCGTAAGATGGGTACTGGTTTCGGTGGTGTCGCCGAAGTGGGTATCGAGATGAAGGATTTGCTGACGCGCGAAGGTAAGCATTAAGCGATTCAAGTATTTTAGAGATGTAAATGCGGGGTGAAATCACCCCGCATTGTTTGCAGATTTTCAGATTTGATGTGAGATTGCTTGATCATCCTGTCATTTTTTACCTATAGCCTGATTTCCAGTTTGAAGACTCTGCTAATCGACTATATTTCTTGGAGAATTTAAAGATGTCTTTGTTGAAATTAACTGCAGTAACCGCGATTGCTTTGCTGGCGACCGGATGTGCAACCGATCACGGCAAGTCTGTCGCCGAAGACAAGCCAGATGCTTTCGTTACTTATAAATGTGAAAACAGCAAGTCATTCTCTGCTCGCTTCAGCCCAGAAACAGCTACGGTGCGTATCCGCACCATGGACGGTTCTGCCGAATTGAGCAAGGGTGACCGTGGACTCTATCGCGATGAGGCAGGACACTGGATTTTGACACTGGGGGCTGATAGCAGCACCGAGTTGATTTTGAAGGGAAAAAAGACGCACGCTATGTGCGTTGCCGAATAAGTGTATTGACAAAAGCCCATGTCGCTCATTTGGCGACATGGGCTTTGTTTATTCCTGAGAAGCACCTAATTGCATGATTTCAGATGAGCCTTGCTGTATGCGAGTGGCAATATTTTCCTTAATCTGGCTGTAATATTACCTTGTTAAAATTTCGTAATAAACAAACTCAAAGTCAAAAACAAGCAAATGAGCGCTCCTTCTGTCGTTAACCGGTTTGCCCACAATCCATGGGTGCATAGACGCGAAAAGATCATCGAAGCCATCCTTTTCATGGCAGCTTTTTCTGCTGTGGCAATCACTTTGGCAATCGTGTTTATTCTGATTTATGAATCAATCTCCTTCTTTGAGAATGTCTCGATTATTGAGTTTCTGACGAGCACGCAATGGTCTCCGTTGTTTGAAAACCCACAATACGGCATCCTGCCTTTGGTTATGGGGACGTTGGTGACATCGACCGTAGCTTTGTTGGTGGCTATCCCTCTCGGTAGCATCATCGCTATTTATCTTTCTGAATTCGCGCCACACAAAGTGCGCGAAGTGGTCAAGCCCTTTCTTGAATTGCTGGCTAGTGTGCCGACTGTGGTGTTTGGATACTTTGCATTATTGGTGGTCACACCCTTGTTGCAAATGATCATGCCAGAACTTCCCGGTTTCAACATGCTGGGCCCTGGGATAGTGATTGGCATCATGATCATTCCCTACGTTTCATCTGTATCTGAGGATGCGATGCGTGCAGTTCCAATGTCAATGCGAGAAGGCTCTTATGCCATGGGTGCGACGCGCTTCCAGACGGCTATTCGCGTGGTTACGCCGGCCGCCCTCTCGGGAATCATCGCTGCTTACATATTAGGGATGTCTCGTGCCGTAGGCGAGACCATGGTGGTGGCGATCGCGGCCGGTCAACAGGCGAACTTCACTTGGGATCCAACAGAGGCGGCAGCAACCATCACGGCTTATATCGTGCAGGTTGCGATGGGAGATTTGCCCCATGGCTCCATTGGTTATCAGAGCATTTTTGCGGCAGGCCTAGTGTTATTTCTATTAACGCTGGCCTTTAATATATTGGGGCACGTGGCGCGCCAACGTTTCCGCGAGGAATACTGAGATGACTGAACTAAAGATGAATGACCAGAATGAAATCAATCGGATGCGTTTGCTAATCAAACGCCTCAAGTTCAACGACTATGCTTCCTCCATCATAGGCTTGGTCTGTATGATGATTGCGGTATTGACCTTGCTAGGTCTGTTCGGCAACTTGGTGTTGGATGGTCTGCAACGACTGAATTACGACTTCTTCACCTCTTTTCCGTCGCGACGTGCGGCGGAGGCTGGCATCCTTTCGGCTTGGGTGGGGTCTGTACTCGTGCTATCAGTTACCGCGTTTGTGGGGGTTCCTTTGGGTATTGCCGCCGCGATTTGGCTGGAAGAGTACGCACCCAAGAATCTGCTGACGGCCATCATCGAGATCAACGTCAGTAATCTGGCGGGTGTGCCCTCGATTATTTACGGCTTGTTGGCGCTTGGCTTGTTCGTCTATCAGTTGGACTTGGGGCAAAGTATTGTTACGGCGGGGCTGACACTAGCTCTTCTGATATTGCCCATCATCATCGTGTCAACGCGCGAGTCTCTGCGCACTATTCCGCGCGAAATACGTGAGGCCGCCTATGCGTTGGGGGCGACACGTTGGCGCATGATCGCCGACCATGTGTTGCCCTATTCAAAAGGAGGCATCTTGACAGGTGTGATCATTGGTATGGCACGCGCCATCGGCGAGACTGCTCCGATCATCACCATCGGCGCGCTGACTTTCATCGCCTTCTTGCCTCCCATTCCTTTCGATGGCGATCCGCCTGCGGGACCTTTTGATTGGTTGTTCTCGGCGTTCACGGTGCTGCCGATTCAGATGTTCAACTGGGTATCTAGGCCAGAAGAGGCATTCCTGATCAATGCTGCCGCGACAGGGGTGGTGATCATCGTGATGACGCTGGTTATGAATGCGCTGGCGATTTATTTGCGCTACAAGATTAGAAAAAACATTAAATGGTAGGAGTGATAGCAATGCCGATCAATGAAACGCCTGTACAGCCGCCTGTGTCACTTAAGGCTGAGGTAAAAAACTTCAATTTTTTCTATGGAAAAGTGCAAGCGCTGAAGAATATCAGTATGCCTGTCGCTGAAAAACAGGTCACTGCGCTTATTGGTCCCTCTGGTTGTGGCAAATCGACCTTTCTGCGTAGCTTCAACCGTATGCATGACCTATATCCGGACAATCGCTACGAAGGCGAGATCATCCTGCATCCGGATAATATTAATATCGTTTCGCGCCAAGTCGATCCGATGGAAGTGCGCATGCGGATCAGCATGGTTTTTCAAAAGCCAAATCCTTTCCCTAAGTCGATCTATGAGAACGTGGCCTATGGTTTGCGGTTGCGTGGCATGAATCGCCGAGCCGATATTGATAATAAGGTGGAAGAGGCATTGCGCGGAGCTGCATTGTGGAACGAGGTAAAGGACAGGCTTAATGATATGGCGTTCAACCTATCGGGTGGTCAGCAGCAACGACTGTGTATCGCCCGAGCCTTGGCGATTGATCCGGAGTTGGTGTTGTTCGACGAGCCGACTTCTGCATTGGATCCGATTGCAACTGCCAGTATCGAAGATCTGGTGAACGACCTGAAAGAAAAAGTCACGATTCTTATCGTGACGCACAATATGCAGCAGGCTGCCCGCATCTCTGATTACACTGCCTATATGTATCTGGGTAATCTAATCGAATTTGGTGATACTACAAATGTGTTCACCAATCCAAAACAGAAAGAGACCGAAGACTACATAACCGGTCGATTTGGTTAACCGATAGGTCAATCTAAATAACAAAAACTCAGTGAAGACAAAATCTGAAGGTTTTGTCTTCACTGAGTTTTTGTTTTCATAGCAAAACTGAGTTGCTCACAAAACATCTTCTTATATGGTCATTCTCGGTTGCGCAATAGCTTTATTGACACCCATTTAGTTCGGCTCAGGTCGCTCCTTACCATTTTGCAGGCAGTATTAGAGAGGCAATGGGGTGGGATTTTGCCGTGCTTCTGCTTCTCTTTCGGTACGCCTGTATAAATCTCATTTCGCTTGCCCCATTTCTTCGACGGGCTTTGGATTGACCAGTCAGCGTTTCGTCGTTACTATCGCAACCCTCAAAACGTATAAAAAGAAACCAAATGCGTCGCAAGTTAGTGGTGGGGAACTGGAAGATGTACGGTAATCTGGCGCGCAACAAGGCGTTGCTGGAAGGTGTACTCAGTGGAGTCCGTGAGTTGCGCAATGCCGATTATGGTGTATGCGTACCTTATCCTTATTTGGCACAAGCTCAATCAATGTTGCAGGGAAGTAACATAGCTTGGGGCGCTCAAAACGTAAGCCAGAACGAGCAGGGTGCCTTTACAGGCGCTGTCGCTGCAGGCATGTTGGTCGATTTTGGTTGTCGGTATGTCATCATCGGACATTCGGAGCGCCGTGCGCTCTTTCATGAGAGCAACGATATCGCAGCTGCTAAGTTTGATACGGCAATCAAGGCTGGATTGACGCCTATCTTCTGTGTCGGAGAAACATTGGCTGAGCGTGAGAGCGGTGTGACTGAGCAAGTGGTCGCGCGTCAATTGGAGGTCATCCTCAATCATGTGGGTGCGCAAGCGGTAGCCAAATCGGTCATCGCATATGAGCCTGTGTGGGCGATAGGGACTGGAAGGACTGCGACTCCTGAGCAGGCTCAGGCAGTGCATTCTTTTATTCGTCAACGCGTGGCTCAGTTGGATTCAATGGTTGCCCAAGGTTTGCAAATCTTGTACGGCGGCAGTATGAAGCCGGGCAATGCGGCGGAGTTGTTGGCACAGCCGGATATAGATGGTGGTTTGATTGGTGGCGCCTCATTGGTGGCCGAAGAGTTCGTGGCGATCTGTCGCGCTGCGCAATAATTTTTAGTGGTTGGAGTCGAGTGTGGAAACAATAGTTTGGGTAGTGCATATCATCACAGCAGTCGTTCTGGTCGGTTTGGTTCTGATCCAGCACGGTAAAGGCGCCGATATGGGCGCAGCCTTCGGTACAGGTTCGGCAGGTAGTCTTTTCGGATCGAGCGGTTCGGCTAATTTTTTGAGTCGTAGCACCAAGTACGCTGCGGCTATTTTCTTTGTCACCAGTTTGTCGCTGACCTATCTTTATGCTCAGCCGCAGCAATCTGCTGGTGTGATGGATCGGGTCGATGTGAATGCGATCCAGAAGAATGCGCCTGTTTCTGTCGACACTTCCGACTCCAAGGCAAAAGAAATACCGAGGTAATAAAAACACACGCGGAGTTGGCGGAATTGGTAGACGCGCAGCCTTGAGGTGGCTGTGTCCGAAAGGACGTGAGGGTTCGAGTCCCTTGCCCCGCACCAAACATAGTAAGAACCAAGGCCACATAGGCGAAGGTCGAACAAATAGAGTAAGTTAATATTGCGAGCCTTCACAGGGAGGGGGAACTCAAATATGTTAGAGAATTACTTTCCAGTTCTGCTGTTTATCGGCATTGCATTGGTGATGGGAATCGCTCCCATCGTGCTGGGGATGTTGGTCGGCCCCAATCGCCCAGACGATAAAAAACTGTCGCCTTATGAGTGTGGCTTCGAGGCTTTCGAAGATGCGCGCATGAAGTTCGACGTACGTTTCTATCTTGTTGCCATCCTGTTCATCCTTTTTGATCTTGAGATCGCGTTCCTCTTTCCTTGGGCGATCGTCCTTAAAGAGATCGGTACCTTTGGTTTCGTTTCCATGATGGTCTTCTTGGCCATCCTTGTGGTTGGCTTTATCTACGAATGGATGAAAGGGGCCTTGGAATGGGAATAGCAGTACGAGCTGGGAGCAGTGGCCCCGTGCAGCGGGGATGTGACCGTCCGCGAGTGCTGCCATGCACAGTGAAGGGAGCTTGCTATGGGCATTGAAGGCATTTTGGAAAAAGGCGTCGTCACCACGACTGCCGACACCATCATCAACTATGCGCGTACAGGTTCTTTGTGGCCGATGACATTTGGTTTGGCATGCTGTGCTGTGGAAATGATGCACCTGGCGCTAGCGCGCTATGACTTGGACCGTTTCGGTGCGGGCGCTTTCCGCCCTAGCCCGCGTCAATCTGATGTGATGATCGTGGCAGGCACGCTGTGCAACAAGATGGCGCCAGCCTTGCGTAAAGTTTACGACCAGATGGCTGAGCCACGTTGGGTGATCTCTATGGGGTCCTGTGCGAATGGTGGCGGCTACTACCACTACTCATACTCTGTGGTACGCGGCTGCGATCGCATCGTTCCTGTCGATATCTACGTTCCAGGGTGTCCTCCAACTGCGGAAGCGCTGCTCTACAGCGTCATCCAGTTGCAGAACAAGATCAAACGTACTAATACCATCGCGCGCTAAAGACTATGGCTACTGATCTGAACATACTGAGTTCCAATCTGACTGAGGCGTTCGCCGACAAGGTCGTGAGTCTGGAAGAAAAGCTGGGTGAGTTGACCTTGGTCATCAAAGCGGTAGACATGGTAAGCGTGTTCGCTCGTTTACGTAACGATGCTGAATTCAGTTTTGAAGAGTTGATCGATGTGTGCGGTATCGATTACTCGACCTACGGGAGTGAGACATCCGAAGGCGGAAAATACCTAGTGGATGTCGAGCGTGCTGGTGCGCGTTTCGCTGCGGTCTACCATCTACTGTCCATCACTCACAACATCCGTTTGCGTGTGCGCGTCTTCGCTGAAGATGATGCGATGCCGATGTTGGATTCTGCGATCAGCGTTTGGTCTTCTGCGAATTGGTACGAACGCGAAGCGTTCGACCTTTACGGCATCATCTTTGTTGGACACCCCGATCTGCGTCGTATTTTGACCGACTATGGATTTGTCGGAAATCCTTTCCGCAAAGACTTTCCTTTGTCAGGCACGGTCGAAATGCGTTACGACGCAAGCCAGCAACGCGTGATCTATGAGCCGGTCTCTATCGAGCCGCGCGAGATCACTCCGCGTTCGCTGCGTGAAGAGAATTTTGCACGTCACTAACCGAACTTAAAGAAGGCATGTTATGGCGGAGATAAAGAACTACACCATGAACTTCGGTCCGCAGCACCCAGCTGCGCACGGTGTATTGCGCTTGGTGCTGGAGTTGGATGGCGAAGTGGTGGAACGTGCCGATCCACACATCGGACTACTACACCGTGCGACCGAGAAGTTGGCCGAGCATAAGACCTACTTGCAGTCGGTTCCTTACATGGATCGCTTGGACTATGTGTCCATGATGGTCAATGAGCATGCCTATGTGATGGCCATCGAGAAGATGGCGGGCATCCAAGTGCCGTTGCGCGCTCAATACATACGTGTGATGTTTGACGAGGTCACGCGCATCTTGAACCATCTGTTGTGGTTGGGCGCTTCTGGTATCGACTTGGGCGCGATGACCATGTTCTTCTACACATTCCGTGAACGTGAAGATCTGTTCGATGTGTACGAGGCCGTTTCTGGTGCGCGTATGCATGCTGCTTACTACCGTCCAGGTGGTGTCTATCGTGATCTGCCCGATACGATGCCTCAGTATCAACCTAACAAGATCCGCACTGCGGCCGATGTGAAACGCATGAACGAGAACCGCCAAGGTTCTGTGTTGGATTTCTTGGAAGATTTCACCAATCGCTTCCCAGGTTACGTGGACGAATACGAGACATTGTTGACTGACAACCGTATCTGGAAACAGCGTACCGTGGGTATCGGTGTCGTCACACCTGAGCGGGCGATGGCGATGGGCTTCACCGGCCCGATGTTGCGTGGTTCGGGTGTGGTGTGGGATCTGCGTAAGAAGCAACCGTACGAAGTCTATGACCGTATGGATTTCGACATCCCCGTCGGTGTCGAGGGGGATTGCTACGATCGTTACCTAGTGCGTATCGAAGAGATACGCCAATCCAATCGCATCATCAAGCAATGTATCGAATGGTTGCGTAAGAACCCGGGCCCAGTGATCGCTGACAGCGTGAAGTTCGTCCCGCCCAAGCGTGAATCGATGAAGCAGAACATGGAAGAGTTGATCCATCACTTCAAGTTGTTCAGTGAGGGATTCCAAGTGCCAGCAGGTGAGGCTTATGCCGCTGTTGAACATCCCAAAGGTGAGTTTGGTATCTATCTGGTTTCGGATGGTGCGAACAAGCCATATCGCATGAAGATCCGTGCTCCAGGATTTCCTCACCTAGCAGGTTTGGATGAGATGGTGCGCGGACACATGATCGCTGACGTGGTTGCCATCATCGGTACACAAGACATCGTTTTCGGGGAGATTGATCGCTGATGTTATCCCAACAAGTCACAACGCTCATCGACAAAGAGCTGAAGAAATACCCCGCTGACCAACGTCAATCTGCTGTGATGGCGGCGTTGCGTTTCGTGCAAGACGAAAAGGGTGTGATCACACCTGAAGATATGTCCGATGTCGCTGCTTACCTAGGGATGCAACAGATGGCGGTGTATGAAGTCGCCACCTTCTATCACATGTACAACCTGAAGCCGATGGGGAAGCATACGTTGACGGTATGTACCAACCTATCTTGCACCTTGTGTGGTTCAGGCGACACGGTTTCCTATCTCGAGAAGAAGCTGGGCATCAAGATGGGCGAAGTGACGGCTGACGGCAAGTTCGGCTTGCGCGAAGGAGAGTGCATGGGCGCGTGTATCGATGCCCCCTTGTTGACGCTGAACAATAAAAAGATGTGCGGCAAGTTGACGACTGCAAAGATCGACAAGATATTGGCCGATCTTGAAGGGGGAAAAGCATGAGCAAACCTATCCTTCTTGTAACCGCTGCAGACGGCTTGGCCAATCTGGAGAATTACGTCAAAGCAGGTGGCTATCAGGCATTGCGCAAAGTGTTGACTGAAAAGATGTCACCCGAGGCGATCATTGCCGAAGTGAAAGCTTCTGGTCTGCGTGGTCGTGGCGGTGCGGGTTTCCCGACGGGCCTGAAGTGGAGCTTCATGCCACGCAATTACCAGGGCGACAAATACATCGTCTGTAATTCGGATGAAGGCGAGCCAGGAACCTGCAAGGACTGGGACATCCTGCGTTTCAACCCCCACGCACTGATCGAGGGGATGGCGATAGCGGCCTATACCATCGGTGCGAAGACAGGGTACAACTACATCCACGGTGAGATCTTCGAAGCTTATGAAGTCATGGAGGCGGCCTGTGAAGATGCGCGTAAAGCGGGTTATCTGGGCAAAGGCATCTTGGGTTCCGACCTCGAATTCGATCTGCACAACCACTTAGGTTATGGCGCGTACGTCTGTGGTGAAGAGACAGCACTGCTGGAGTCGATCGAAGGCAAGAAAGGTCAGCCACGCTTCAAGCCCCCTTTTCCGGCTAGCTTCGGTTTGTACGGCAAGCCCACCACCATCAACAACACCGAGACATTAGCCAGCATCCCTTACATCATCGCCAAAGGCGGTAAAAATTTTGCTGATATAGGCGTGCCGAACAGCGGCGGATTCAAATTGTTCTCTGTTTCTGGTCATGTGAACAATCCGGGCAACTTTGAAGTGCCTATGGGTACACCTTTCGCCAAGTTGTTGGAGATGGCCGGTGGAGTGCGTCACGGTCACAAACTCAAGGCAGTGATCCCAGTGGGGTCTTCCATGCCTGTGTTGCCAGCCGAGATCATCATGGAAGCGAACATGGACTACGACTCCTTGCAAAAAGCTGGGTCGTATCTGGGTTCTGGTGCGGTCATCGTGATGGATGACACCACCTGCATGGTGCGTGCACTCGAGCGCTTGGCTTATTTCTACCATGAAGAATCTTGTGGCCAATGCACGCCTTGCCGTGAAGGCACGGGCTGGTTGTATCGCATCGTGCATCGCATCGAGAAGGGCGAGGGCAGACCAGAGGATCTCGATCTGCTGTTGGATCTGTGTGACAACATCGCAGGACGCACCATCTGTGCACTGGGAGATGCGGCGGCGTGGCCAGTACAAGGCATGCTGAAACATTACCGCAAAGAATTCGAATATCACATCGAGCATAAACGCTGCTTGGTATAAGGCTGACGGACGGGTGAGCAATGATCAACATTGAAATTGACGGCAAGCACATCGAAACGGAAAACGGTTCAACCGTGATCGAAGCCGCGCATAAAGCCGG
>JBGSWB010000252.1:0-4852 GCA_041752675.1 Sideroxydans sp.
GGTCCCAGCTTCACCTGCACACCGCGTATCGGTTGTCCGACGCTATCAGGGAAGTTGTTGTCCTGTTTGTTACCTGTCGCGATGGGACTGGTCTCGGTCATCCCGAAGCCTTGCACCACTGGCAATCCAAGGCCGACGAAGGTATGCGAGATCTCAGCCGTCAAGGCAGCGCCGCCGCTCACAGCCGTGCGCAAACGACCACCCAGCCTATCCATCAATTTCTGCGCCACCAGCTTCTTCAAGATCGGCCACAACAAGAACGAGAGCTTCCAACCACCGCGTCCTTGATCGCGCAGGAAGCGCGCCCAACCCACCTCCACCGCTAACAAGAATAGCTTCTTGCGAATGGCTGGGCCTTCATCCAACTTGGCATGCAGTGCCGCATAGATGCGCTCGTAGATGCGCGGCACCGAAATGAGGATGCTCGGCTTGATGGTTTGCAAGTCTTCCGACAACAGCGGGATGGAGCGTGCATACGCCACCGTCGCCCCCGTCATCACTTGCAAGTAGTAACCGCAGGTGCGCTCGAAGGTGTGCGACAATGGCAGGAAGGACAGCAACAAGTCATCTGGATAGATGACGAACGTACCCAGTGCGGCGTGGGTGTTGCTCAGCATGTTGTTGTGACTGAGCATCACCCCCTTGGGCTTACCTGTGGTACCCGAGGTGTAGATGATGCTGGCGAGTTCACCGATCTGAGTCGGCACAGGTGCTTGCAAGGTCGCACTCGCAGGCAGGTAGTTGCTAGCACCAACGAGACGTGGTTCGTTATGCGAGAAGGTGTCGAGGGCAATGAAACGCTGCACGCATCCCATCTGTCCGACCACGTTACTCAATTCTTTCCACTGGTCTGCCGTCTCGAACAACATGACCTTGCACTGTGAGTCATTGACGATGTAAGCGATGTTCTCGGCGCGATCCACGGTATACAGCGGCACGGTGATCAACCCTAAAGACATCGCCGCCTGATCGAAGATCACCCACTGCGGACAGTTGCGCAACATCAAAGCGACGCGGTCGCCTTTGGCTAATCCTTCCTTCGCCAATGCTGCCTGCCAGCGCGCCACTTCCGTCAGCATCTGCTTCCATGTCAGCGACATCCAAGCGTTCTTGCTGTTGTCGAAATAGCGGTAAGCCTCTTTATCGGGCGAGTGTTTGACTCGCTCAAGGAATAATCCGTGCAAGGTACCCGCTTGTTCTGGGGTGATCGCATCTTCGGTATGAGTCGTCATTTTTATCTCCTTTTATTGACGTACTAATCGAGAAACAGGTCTTTGAACGGTGGAACACTTGGATCGACTGCATAAGATGAGAAATCGGTGATGCCGGACTCGCGCAACACGTCCTCATCGATAAAGAAGTTGCCACTACACGTGGCGCTGTCGCGCATCAGGATGGTATGCGCCGCATCCGCCATAATGGCCGGTTTGCGTGAGGCACGCAGGATGGCCTCGGGGAAATTGAATTCGATGGCGGCGGTGGCGATAGTGGTGCGCGGCCACAGTGCATTGAAGGCGACACCTTCGGAAGCGAACTCTTTCGCCATCCCCAACATCACCATACTCATACCGAATTTAGACATGGTGTAGGCGACATGCGGTGCGAACCATTTTGCCTGCATATCCAGCGGCGGCGACAGTGCCAGCACATGCGGATTCACCGCGTTCTTCAGATGCGGGACGCACGCCTGCGAAACCAAGAATGTCGCGCGCATGTTCACATCCCACATCAGGTCGAGACGTTTGGCGGGTGTCAACAAAGTCGGTGTGAGTTGGATGGCGCTGGCGTTGTTGACCAACACATCGATACCGCCAAAATGTGCGGCCGTCTGCGCGACAGCCGCTGCGATTGCGTTCTCATCGCGCATGTCCATCTGGATCGCCAACGCCTGCCCACCCGCAGCAACCACCTCCTCGGCGACTGAGTGGATAGTGCCTGGCAACTTGGGATGAGGATCGACTGTCTTGCCCGTGATGACGACCTTTGCGCCATCCCGCGCACATCGCAGCGCTATCTCGCGGCCAATCCCTCGACTGGAGCCGGTGATGAAGACCACCTTGTCACGCAGGCCGCTCATACTGGATTCGACCTCAGCACCTCCGGTGCGAAGTCGTCCACCATGATGACTTGGCGACGTAGCGCATAGTCACGCTGTAGCTGGGTGACCTGCTCTGGCGTGATGAGCCCTTTGTCGCGTGCCTCGGCGACCAATTGCATCTCGTCGCGAGAATTGAGTTTGCCTTCTTTGCGTGCCTTCTCCAACTCGGCTTGCAATGGTTCACACACCAAGGCGCTCGCCAAAGAAGCTTCCAGCGCACCCATCGCGTCGGCCTCATCGGTCGGTACGAACATCCCTTCAGTCAGTCGATCACGTGCTGCACCCGGCTTCATCAACAACGAAGCGACTTGGTGTCCGAGATCATCCGAAGGCGGTCTGCGGCATTGCCCCAACGGGAAGATGAGTGCGCGCATCAACAACGCGAAGAAGCGATTGGGGAAGTTCTGCAACACACCATCGAAAGCCGTCTGGATGCGGAACAAGGCATCGTCCATCGCCCATTGCATCAACGGCACATCCTCTGCAGGACGACCATCATCTTCGAACTTCTTCAATGTGGCGGAGCAGATATACAGTTGACTCAACACATCACCCAAACGCGCGGAGAGTTTCTCGCGGCGTTTCAGCGCGCCGCCCAAAGACAGCATGGCGATATCGGAAGCGAAAGCGAAAGCAGCCGCATAGCGTGTCATCTGTTGATAGTAACTATGGGTCGGCGCATCGGTCGGCACTGCGATCAAACGGCCACCCGATATGGCGTAAGCCAGCGTACGTACGGCGTTGCTCAAACTAAAACTGATGTGACCAAAGAAAGCCTCATCGAAATTGCGCACCGCTTTCTTGGCATCCTGCTCATGTGCGGCTTGGATCTCTTTCAGCACATAGGGATGGGCACGTATCGCGCCCTGACCGAAGATGATGAGACTGCGTGTGAGGATGTTCGCCCCTTCCACCGTGATGCCGATGGGAGTCTGCTGATATGAACGCGCCAAATAGTTGCTCGGCCCCATGCAGATACCTTTGCCGCCGTGCACATCCATCGCGTCATTGATGACGATGCGTCCGCGCTCGGTGCAGTGAAATTTGACGATAGCCGAGATGACAGAAGGCTTCTCGCCCAAGTCCACCGCCAATGCGGTCATCTTGCGCGCCGCATCCATGGCGTAGGCATGACCACCGATGCGTGCCAATGCCTCCTCCACACCCTCGAACTTACCGACTGGCACATGGAACTGTTTGCGTACACGCCCATAAGCGCCGCTGCTACGCACACACATCTTTACTCCACCGGTCGCACTCGCGGGCAAGGAGATGGAACGGCCTGCCGCCAGACATTCCATCAACATGCGCCAACCCTGGCCGATGCGTTGTGTGCCACCGATGATGTAATCCATCGGGATGAACACGTCATTACCTTGGGTCGGACCATTCTGGAACGCGGAGTTGAGCGGGAAGTGACGGCGACCGACTTTGACTCCTGGTGTATCGGTCGGGATCAGCGCCAGCGTGATGCCGCGTGATTGCTCTGCCCCTAGCAGATGGTCAGGGTCATAAAGTTTGAAGGCCAAACCGAGCAAGGTAGCGACTGGGGCCAGCGTGATGTAACGCTTCTCCCAAGTGACACGAACGCCCAACACATCTTTCTGCCCATTGAACTCACCGTAGCAGACGATACCGGAATCAGGGATCGCGCCCGCATCAGAACCTGCCATCGGCCCTGTCAGTGCAAAACAGGGCACTTCCAATCCCTTGGCGAGGCGGTTCAGATATTTGTCTTTTTGTTCTTTCGTCCCGTACTTCAACAGCAACTCAGCGGGGCCGAGCGAGTTAGGCACCATCACCGTCACCGCCGCCGTACCACTACGTGATGCGACCTTGGTCACCACTGCGGAATGCGCCTGCGCGGAAAACTCCAAACCGCCGTACTCCTTCGGAATGATCATGCCGAAGAAGCCTTTATCCTTGATGAACTGCCATGTCTCAGGCGACAAGTCTTGTCGCGTATGGGTGATATCCCAATCGTCGAGCATGGCGCACAACTGCTCGACTTCGTTATCTAGAAAGGATTGTTCCTCTGCGCTGATGCCGGTCTTGGGCATCGCCAACAACTTGGTCCAACGCGGACGACCGCTGAACAACTCGCCATCCCACCACACGGTGCCTGCATCCAGTGCTTCTTGTTCGGTCTGTGAGACTTGCGGGAGTATCTTGCGGAATATCTTGAGGATGAAGCTGCTGATCAACAGGCGACGCAAGAACGGGACGCCGAGTACCAACACGAAGATAGTGAGCGCGATATAGACACCTTGCAGCGACTCATCAGAGATGCGACTCTGGATGGCCACCACAGGCACGATCACTGTGATGGCGATCAACCAACTCCAGATCGAGGCTCTAAAGAATGCGAGTAAAAGAAGGACTGCGATCACCACTATCGTTATTAGCAAAGCCATATCGAACCTCTTATTTTTGTTTGTGGATGTGTCGAACTGTAACGCCAGAGTGGGATACTGACAATGGCTAAATTATTCCACTACGAACATGGCCTAAAGGGCACTTCTAAAAATCCAAATTTCGTCGCAATACTGCGTTGCTCACAAAAAATCGCTCCTTACATCAATACATATGCCGCGTCGCAATTTTTTGTTCGCGCCTTGTCTTGCATAGAACTTTTAGTTTTTAGAAGCGCCCTATACTTAACTCCGATTGACTATCGCGCACCACTTTGCCACACTGAGCCCATGTCTCGCCTAACCAGAAAATTCGTTGCTGTACTGATGCTGCTGTGGCTGC
>JBGSWB010000253.1:0-9431 GCA_041752675.1 Sideroxydans sp.
GGACTTCACTACAATCACACAACAGGAGATAGATATGGCGATGAAGAGATTAAACAGCAGACCCAGAAAGAGACTTGGATACCAGACACCCAGTCAGGTATTCTTCAAGTCAGGCGTTGCACTTCATATTTGAACCCGCGAAGTATTAATTCTAGGGAGGCGATTCGTCATTAATATGCCCAACGTAATTTATGCACCGAAATTGGTGCATAGCCTGCAAACCACATGATCAGAATCTTCATCAACTAACCTCTGCAATCACCGGCGTGTGATCCGAAGGCCGCTCCAACTTACGCGGTGCTTTGTCGATGATGCATCCGCCGCACTGCAAGTCTGCGCTGATGAGGATGTGGTCGATGCGCATGCCTAGGTTGCGGCGGAAACCCATCATGCGGTAGTCCCACCACGAGTAACTCTTCTCAGCTTGCTCGAACAGGCGGAAGGAGTCGCGCAGTCCTAGCGCGACCAAACCTTTGAAGGCATCGCGCTCCGGCTCACTCACCAGTACATTGCCTTGCCATGCCACGGGGTCGTGGCAGTCACGGTCTTCGGGGGCGATGTTGTAATCGCCCAGCAGTGCCAGCTTGGGGTACTTCGCCAACTCGTCTTTCAGCCACAGTTTCAACGCGGCCAGCCATTTGAGTTTGTATTGGTATTTGTCCGAATCGAGGCTTTGCCCGTTGGGGATATACACACACACGATGCGCACGCCGTTGATGGTGGCGGCGATGACGCGCTTCTGTTCATCGTCAAGATTTGGGATGCCGCACTGCACATCGCTGATGGCATCACGGCTCAGGATGGCGACGCCGTTGTAGGTCTTCTGTCCGCTGAACGCAACCTGATAACCCGCCGCTTCGATCTCTGCCAGCGGGAAGTTCTTGTCCTCGGTCTTGGTCTCTTGCAGGCACACCACGTCGATAGGGTTCGCCGCCAACCAATCCAACAGATGCGGCAGGCGCACCTTGAGGGAGTTTACGTTCCAGGTAGCGATTTTCATAATTCGAAAGACGGAAAGAGATTCTTGTTGTGGAAAAATTTCATCACACCACCACAGTGTAGAGGTTGTGTTCTCGGTCTGCTGCTAAGGCAAGGCAGGCGCGGATGTCGGCGGTTTCCAGTTCTGGGAAGCCTTCAAGGATGTTCGCCTCGCTCATGCCTTCGGCCAACATGTCCAATACGTCATACACGCTGATACGCAAATTGCGGATGCAAGGACGCCAGCCACGTTTGTTCGAATCGAGTGTGATGCGTGTATGAGTCATATTTCATCAACCTTGTTGAAGGGATTAAGTGTGCGACGTTGAATCTGTGCAGAGACTATATCGAACTGGATTGCATTACTCAACTTAGGCCAGGTTGCATTTCATCCATTGGGTACTACAACATCCCCTCCCCCATGCAGGGGGAGGGTTAGGGAGGGGGTAGAAGTGCAGGGACTTCTCGACTCTACCCCCATCCTAGCCTTCCCCCTGCATGGGGGAAGGAACAGATTCGGCTTTACGGTTTAGTGGTTTTGGCGCGATACGGCGCGGTCTTGGGATAGCCCGCGAAGTCGAGTTCCTTATGCCATTGCTCGGCGAGGAAACCTTTGACCCAAGTCTTGCCCACCAACATCGCAGGGGCTTGGTCGGTGCCAGAGGCTTTGCGGTATTCATCCAAGTCTTCAGTGGTGACTAGATTCTTTTCAGTGAAGGGGATGCCGCGAGTCGTTAGCAACGCTTTTGCTTCAGTGCATGGTGCGCCGCATTTCTCGAACACATACAGCGTCACAGGAAAGAACTGTTTCGCCTTTTGTGTCTCGTAGGGGAGTGCATCTTCTACCGTAGGCTCATTGCCTAGCTTGAGTTGCTCGGCATCCGAGTCATACTTGTCGCTGTATTGCACCCGACCGTTGTTGTCGATGTAACGGTAGAGTTCACCCGCATGAGCGGTAGAAAAGAACACCAGTGCGCACACGATCAGCAGCGGTCTCATAGCTAACTCCTTAGGCTTCGATGAGCCCATTATGCCGCAACAGCGCGTCGATGGAAGGGGCGCGGCCACGGAAGGCGGTGAAGGATTCCATCGCAGGTCGTGCGCCACCCATAGCCAGCACCTCAGCACGGAAGCGTGCGCCGATCTCTGGGTTGAGCACGCCATGCTCTTCGAACAAGCTGTACGCGTCGGCCGACAACACCTCCGCCCACTTGTAGCTGTAATAGCCAGCGGAATATCCACCGGAGAAGATGTGCGAGAAGTTCTGCGGGAAGCGATTGAACTCGGGCGGGATGAGCACCGCCACTTCGGCGCGCACTTCGTCCAGCAATTGAAGGATGGTCTTGCCTTTGCCCACATTGAAGTTGCTGTGCATCAGCATGTCGAACACGGCGAACTCTATTTGGCGCAATGTCGCCAGACCGCTCTGGAAGTTCTTTGCGGCAAGCATCTTGTCGAATAGGGCGCGTGGCAATTTCTCGTTAGTGTCTGCGTGGCGCGTCATACCTTGCAGCACTTCCCACTCCCAGCAGAAGTTCTCCATGAACTGGCTAGGCAGCTCAACCGCATCCCATTCCACACCGTTTATGCCCGACACGCCGAGGTCTTCTACTTCGGTGAGCAGGTGATGCAAGCCGTGACCAAACTCATGGAACAAGGTCTGCACTTCATCGTGGGTGAACACCGCAGGCTTGCCGCCGACGGGTGCGGAGAAGTTGCAATTCAAATAGGCGACAGGAGTTTGGATGCCTTTCTCCAAACGACGGCGCGTGATGACATCGTCCATCCACGCACCACCGCGTTTGCTGTTGCGCGCGTACAGGTCGAAGTAGAACTGGCCGACCAAGCCGTCCTTCGCATCACGGATGTCGAAGAAGCGCACGGTCTTATGCCACAAAGGCGCTTGAGCGGGTTTGATCTGCAAACCGAATAGCGTTTCTACCAGCTTGAACAAACCCGCCATCACTGCATCTTCAGGGAAGTACTGCTTCACTTCCTGTTCAGAGAAGGCGTAGCGTTGCTCGCGCAGTTTCTCGCTGGCGTAGGCCACATCCCACGAGCGCATGTCGTTGATGTCGAGTTTAGTCTGGGCGAACTCGCGCAGTTCGACCAAGTCTTTTTCTGCGAAAGGTCGTGCACGTTGCGCTAGCTCGCGCATGAAATCCACCACCTGTTGCGGTGTCTCCGCCATCTTGGCGGCAAGAGAGAGTTCGCCGAAATTCTTGAAGCCGAGCAATTGCGCTTCTTCAGCACGCAGCGAGACGATCTCGTCCATCAAGGGCGTGTTGTCCAATTCGGGTTTGCCGAATTCAGAGGCGCGTGTGGCATAGGCGCGGTACATCTTCTCGCGCAGGTCACGGTTGTCGGCGAACTGCATCACGGGCAGATAAGACGGCGCTTTCAGGGTGAACAACCAGCCTGTCTTCTCGGCAGCCTGTGCCGCTTCACGCGCGGTCTGCAACACATCTTCCGGCAGACCATCCAACTCGCCGCGATTCTCGATGACCAAGGTGTATTCGTTGGTCGCATCGAGGATGTTGTCGGAGAAGCGTGAGGACAATTCGGATTGGCGTTCCTGCACCGCGAGGTAGCGCGTCTTCTTGTCATCGGGTAACTCAGCGCCGCCCAAGCGGAAATCGCGCAGTTCGTTCTCGATGATCTTCTTACGTGCCGCGCTCAATCCAGCGAACTCGGGGCTATTGCGCAGCGCTTTGAATTTTTGGAACAGTGCGAGGTTCTGTCCCAGCTCCGCGTAGTAGGCCGTGATCTTCGGCAAGGTCGAGTTGTACGCATCGCGCAACTCAGGCGAGTTCATCACCGCGTTCAAATGGCCGACAGGCCCCCATGCGCGACCTAGACGCTCGTTCGCATCTTCCATTGGGCGCACGAAAGCATCCCAAGTGGGCAGTGAGTCATCCGCCAGCAAACGAGTGACGAGCGCGCGGTTCTCATCGAGCAACTGCTCAATGGCGGGTGCGACATGTTCGGGTTTGATCTCTGCGAAACGGGGGAGACCAGCGAAATCGAGTAGTGGGTTCATAGCATCCTGAAAATACGAAGCGCCCTCGAATGAGGGCGCGGTTCAAATCATTGTTGAAAAACGAGCTGTCCGTCGAGCAAGGTGTAACGCACGCGACCTTGCATCTCGTAGCCATTGAACGGTGTGTTCTTGCCTTGGCTCTTGAGGGCGGCGGGTTCTACTTTCCATGCGGCTTTGGGATCGAACACGCAGAGGTCGGCATGGGCGCCTACGCTGAGATGGCCCATCTTCACGCCTAGGAGTTGGGCGGGATTGATGGTGATACGCGAGAGCGCGTCCAGCAAGGGGATCTTGTCTTGCTCTGCCCATTTCAACACCAGCGGTAACAACAGTTCCAAACCGGTCGCGCCATCTTCCGCTTCGGCGAAAGGCATCTGCTTGGCATCTTCATCCACGGGTGAATGGTTGGAGCAGATGGCGTCGATGGTTCCATCGCGCAGTCCGGCACGCAGTGCGTCGCGGTCACGCAGGCTACGCAGTGGCGGCACAAGGTGGCAGTTGGAATCGAAGTAGCCGATGTCCATCTCGGTGAGGTGCACGTGGTTCATCGACACGTCGCAGGTGACTTTCAACCCCTCACGTTTCGCGGCTCGGATCATCTCGACACCGGCTCCGCTAGAGACGCGGCAGATGTGGAGTTGGACACCAGTCTCGCGTGCGAGGTGTAGCGCGGTTGACAAAGCGAAGGTCTCGGCCACGACGGGGATGGCCGGCAAACCCAAGCGGGTCGCGACTTCACCGTCATGCGCCACGCCATTCTTGGCGAGGAAGCTATCTTGCGGACGCAACCATACGCGATAGCCGAAGGTGGCGGCGTACTGCATGGCGCGCATCAATACGCGGGTGTCGGTGAGTGGCACATCGGCTTGGCTGAAGGCTTTACAGCCCGCCTCGGTCAGCTCGATCATCTCGGTGAGTTCAGCGCCTTTCAATCTATAGGTCAGCGCACCTTGTGGGAACACGCGGCATTGGTTCAGATTGCGCGCGCGATGCTTGAGCATCTCCACCAGACCCGGTTCATCCAGTGGCGGATCGGTATCAGGCGGGCAGGAGAGGGATGTGACACCACCCGCGACGGCGGCAGACATCTCCGATTCCAGCGTGGCGCGATATTCGTATCCAGGTTCGCGCAGACGCGCGGCGACATCCGTCAGCCCCGGCATCACGATCAGGTCTTTGGCATCGATCACTTGGTCGGCGACGAAACCTGCAGGTGCTTTACCGATGGCGGCGATGCGACGCTCGGAGATGAACACGTCCTGCTGTGCGTCGAGTTTGTTCTTGGGGTCGATGAGACGACCGTTTTTGATATGGATATTCATTGATACCTCTCTAACCTACTGCGCGATTCGATTGCTGCGTTGCTCGGTACTCGCTTCCTCGTCTATCTACCAGATATGCCTCGTTGCTGCGTTCCGAGCGCCTTGCACTCAAATCGCTCGCTACGGTTAGCGAGGCATCAACCATTTTTTCCTGCCAATGTACTCATCACCGCCATGCGCACCGCGATACCGAAAGTGACCTGCGGCAGGATGACCGATTGCGAACCATCCGCCACGCTGGAGTCGATCTCCACGCCGCGATTCATCGGGCCGGGGTGCATCACGATGGCGTCGCTTTTGGCAGCAGCTAAGCGCTCTTGCGTGAGCCCGTAGTATTTGAAATATTCCTGTGCAGAGGGAAGTAATGCGCCCTGCATGCGTTCGTTCTGCAGGCGCAGCATCATCACCACGTCCACATCCTTCAGCCCCTGCTCCATATCGTGATAGACCTGCACACCGAGCTTTTCGACATGGGTCGGCAACAGCGTCTTGGGAGCGACGACGCGCACTTCAGGTACGCCCAGCGTGGTCAGCGCATGGATCTGCGAACGGGCGACGCGTGAGTGCAACACATCACCCACGATGGCGACCTTGAGGTTGTGGAACTCTTTCTTGTAGTGGCGGATGGTGAACATATCCAACAGCGCTTGCGTCGGGTGCGCATGGCGTCCGTCACCGGCGTTGATGACATGGATGGTGGGTGCCACGTGTCGTGCGATGAGGTGGGCCGCGCCGCTGGAGGAGTGGCGCACCACGAACATATCGGCGTGCATCGCGCACAGGTTGTCTACGGTGTCCAACAAGGTCTCGCCTTTGCTGGTGCTGGATGAGCCGATGTTGAGGTTGACCACGTCGGCAGAGAGTTTCTTTGCCGCGATCTCGAAGGTGGTTCGGGTGCGCGTGCTGTTCTCGAAGAAGATGTTGAAGATGGATTTGCCGTGGAGCAGCGGCACTTTCTTGATCTCGCCGCCTTCGGCGATGTTCACGAAGCCAGCCGCCTTGTCCAAGATGTCGCGCAGGATACGCGCGGGAAGACCTTCGGTGCTCAACAGATGTTGAAGTTCACCGTGCTTATTTAACTGAGGGTTATTCATGCGTAGATTCCTGCGCTGGGTTCATCAAAATACGCTTGCAGTATCTGCTGCGCGGCGTATTGGTCGATAAGAGACTTTTGCTTGCGGCCATAGATTCCTTCATCGTCTAACGCACTGCTTGCGGCGGCAGAAGTATAACGTTCATCGACCAGAATCGTCGGCAAATCGAAGCGCCCTTTGAGGCGGTTGGCGAAGCGGCGGCACAGGGCGGTCATCTCATGCGGGGTGCCGTCGTCGTTGCAGGGAAGTCCGACCACCAGCGCTACGGGCTGCCATTCTTTGAGCAGTGCCGCGATGGTGGTGAAGCGCACCTCGGTCTTCTCATCGTTGATGGTAGAGAGAGGGCGCGCGGTGCCGGAGATGTTGTTGCCCACGGAGATGCCGATGCGTTTAGTGCCGAAATCGAATGCGAGGAAGGTGCCGGAGAGGATTCGGGATTCAGGATTCTGGATTCGGGGGGTGTCGTGTTGTGTCTGGATTAAAGCACTGCCTTCAATTTTTGCCGCCGCCTTGCTGATTCCTGATTCCTGATTTCCGATTCCTGCCTTATCAGGCATGTCCAGCCTCTTCGGAAAGGGATGCGAAATCGACGCCGAGCAAAGCCATCGCTGCTGCCAGTTTTTCTTCTGCCGGAAGATCGAACAGGATGTGTTCGGTAGCGGGGACACTCAACCAGGCATTGGCCGCGAGTTCTTGTTCCAGTTGCCCTTCAGACCAGCCCGCATAGCCAAGGGTGATGAGCAGGTTGCTCGGCCCCGTGCCTTCTCCCACTGCTTGCAAGATGTCTTTGGAAGTGGTGAGCTCGATCTTGTCGTTCACCTGCAAGGTCGATTGCCACTTGCCGCCTGCCTTGTGTAGGACGAAGCCACGGTCGGTCTGTACTGGGCCGCCGAAATGCACAGGCATGTCTTCCAGTTCAGGCTGGGTCAGTGGCATGTTGATCTGCGCGAACAGCTCGCTCAGGTTGAGGCTGATAGGGCGGTTCACCACGATACCCATCGCACCTTCGTCATTGTGTTCGCACACATAGGTGAGCGATTTGGCGAAGAAGGGATCGGTCATCGCCGGCATGGCGATCAGGAAGTGGTTGGTGAGGTTCATACTGGACATGCCGCCATTGTAGCTTTTCAGGCTTCCCTCCACAATTGACCCCATGACGAAACCCTATCCCGTCTCACTGTGTTGGTTTCGCCGCGACCTGCGGCTGCATGACCATGCCGCCCTGTATCACGCATTGAAGAGTAGCAAAGCAGTTCATTGCGTGTTCGTGTTTGACACCGACATCTTGGATGTTTTGCCCAACAAGGCTGATCGTCGTGTGGAGTTCATCTGGCGTAGCGTGCAGGAGCTGCATATCGAGTTGGAGAAGCTTGGTAGCACTTTGCATGTACTACACGGTAGCGCACGCAAGCTTGTCCCGCAGTTGGCAAAACGCCTCAAGGTGGGAGCGGTGTTTTGCAACCATGACTACGAGCCGGATGCCATACAGCGCGATGTGTTCGTGGCGGCTGAACTTGCAAAGAGCGACATAGCGATGCACGACTTCAAAGACCAAGTCATCTTTGAACGGGATGAGATATTGAATGGTTCGGGTAAGCCATTCGCCGTGTTCACACCTTACAAGAACGCATGGTTGAAGAAGGTAGACGATCTCTATCTGCGCGCTTATCCAGTGGAGACGTATCTTGAGGCGCTGGCAAAGAGTGAACCAACGCCATTACCTAGTTTGGAAGAGATCGGTTTCAAGCCGACCAATCTGAATGAGATGGCGTTGCCGTGTGGTATGTCGGGGGCGAGCAAGTTGTTCCAAGATTTCCAACAACGCATAGATGAGTATCACGTGCGGCGCGATTTTCCTGCGGTGAAAGGCGTGTCCTATCTTTCCACGCATCTACGTTTCGGCACCATCTCCATCCGTACTTTGGCGAGCTATGCCCATCATGTGGGAGGGCAGGGCGCGCAGACGTGGTTGTCCGAACTCATCTGGCGCGAGTTCTACCAGATGCTGCTGCATCACCATCCGCAAATCGTGAACCATGCCTACAAACCGCAATTCGACGGGCTGGCGTGGCTGAACGACAAAGACAAGTTCGCGGCATGGTGTGAGGGGCGCACAGGTTATCCGCTGGTGGATGCCGGTATGCGTCAACTTGATCAGACTGGCTTCATGCACAACCGCTTGCGTATGGTGACGGCATCGTTCCTGACCAAAGACTTGCAGATTGATTGGCGCTGGGGCGAGCGATATTTCGCCGAGCATCTGCTGGATTACGACCTAGCGGCGAACAATGGTGGCTGGCAGTGGTCTGCCTCGACGGGGTGTGATGCGCAACCGTGGTTCCGTATCTTCAATCCGGTCACGCAATCAGAACGATTCGACCCTGCGGGGAAGTTCATCCGTCGTTATGTTCTCGAGTTGGCGAACTGTCCCGACAAGTTCATCCATGCGCCGTGGACGTTAGTGAGTAGTGAACAAGAAAGGTGTGGGGTGGTGATCGGGAGAGATTACCCAGCGCCTATCGTCGATCACGCACTAGCTCGGGTGAAGACGCTGGAGATGTACAAGCAAGCAACTACCTAGCCCATCTCCGGCACAGAGACGAAGCGTGCGATGTGATCGAGCAACTCGTCTTCCTGGTAAGGCTTGCCTAGGTACTCGTTCACACCCAACTCCAGCGCATAGTTGCGATGTTTGTCGGCGGTGCGCGAGGTGATCATGATGATCGGCAGGCCCTTGGTCTTGCTGTCTTGACGCAGACGTTTGGCCAACTCGAAACCATCCATACGTGGCATCTCGATATCTAGCAACATGACCTGTGGCGAGATCTCGGTCAGTTGTTCCAGCGCATCCACACCATCCTTGGCGGTGACGACCAAGTAGCCTGAGCGTTCCAGCAAGCGGGTGGTGATCTTGCGTACGGTGAGCGAGTCGTCCACCACCATCACCAACGGTTTGACGCGCACGGCTTCTACCGCAACCGCCTTGGCGATCTTGCG
>JBGSWB010000254.1:0-7505 GCA_041752675.1 Sideroxydans sp.
GATGACGCTGAATAAGACATTCATCAGGTCGAGGGATGGATATTTTTGCAGGTAGCTCTGCAACAAAACAACGCCACCATTCTCATCATTGTTCTGGCGATAACCTTGCAACACACGCTCGGCAACCAAGGGCAGATACTGTGCATCCTGTTGCTCGATCTTCTTCCATATCTCAATGGCGCGCGGCGCATGCCCTGCCGCCAATTCGATATCACCCAACATTATGCTGGCACGCACACCTTTTGGATCGACACTTAATGCCTGTTCCAGATGCACCATGGCAGCTTCAGTTTGTTTTTGAGCCAGTTCGGTCGCTGCGAGCTCGCAGAAGAAGAACGCCGCTAATTTCCCGCGCGACTCACCCGTCAACGCGGTTAGTCGTTGCGTGATATCGATTGCCTTCAGCCAGTCATGCTCCTTTTGGAATATCTCCAACAGAAACTCGAGCGACTCCTTCTCATAGGGTGTTCCATGCAGGTTTTGGAAGGCTGTCTCCGCCCTATCCAAGATGCCCGCCTTCAAGTAGTCCTGTGCCAACTCAAACAAAGCCTGTTGCTTCTTCACTTCGTCCAAGTCGCCACGCTCGACCAGATTCAGGTGCATGCGGATCGCTCTATCCACTTCGCCGCGACGACGGAACAAGCTACCTAGAGCAAAGTGCAATTCGATCGTTTGTGGATCAACCTTGACCACCTCGATGAATGCCTCAATAGCTTGGTCTTGTTGCTCGTTGAGCAGAAAATTCAACCCCTGAAAGTAGGAACGTGGAAGCGTGTTCGATTCAGTGAGCAGTTCTTTGATGTCGATACGTGCAGCCAACCACCCCATTCCGAAGAAAAGTGGAAAGACCAGCAGCATCCAGGGTTCAAAATCCATCTACGGTTCGATCAAGAAGGTTGTATGGGAAGACGGCTGTTCTCTTCAGCCTGATCCAATTTGTGTCGCAATTGCAGCTCTCGCTGCGCAGCCGCCAATTCGCGGCGTTGCTGCAACACGGAACCCAGCATGGCGATGATGCCGACGGCAGCACCCACAGCGAAGAAACACAGCGATACGACCACCAGTGAAGTGTTCCACTCGTAGCCTAAGAAATAACGCAGTGTGACGGGTTGGTCGTTCTTCAGCGCGAAGCCCAACAGAGCAACGAACAAGACGACTCTCAATACCCAGATGATGTAACGCATTCTCTATAATTTCTTCGCCAGATAAGGCTGCAAAGATAGCATGAACCGACAAAAAATTGGCGGCACATCTTGCGATGGCCGCCAATCATTCACGACAATTTCGTTTTCTTACGATTGCGGTAGATCGACACGCTCACGCAGCTCTTTGCCTGCTTTGAAATGCGGTACGTACTTTGCGGGTACCTGAACCTTGTCGCCCGACTTGGGATTACGACCCAAGCGCGGTGGACGATAGTTCAAGGCAAAACTGCCGAAACCTCGAATCTCTATACGTCCACCTTTAGACAAGGTGGACGACATGCTATCCAAGATCACCTTCACAGCCAGCTCGGCATCTTTGCCGAGCAACTGTGTGTGACGTTCCGCAAGCTTGGCGATAAGGTCAGAACGAGTCATGACACCCACTCCTCTTCTTACGATTCAGCTTTGCTGGAATCCATCTTAGCTTTTAGCAATGCCCCCAGATTGGTAGAACCGGAAACATTGGTGTTGTCAGCTGAGAACTTCTGCATCGCTGCTGCTGTATCAGCCTTGTCCATCGCCTTGATGGACAGGTTGATTCCACGGTTCTTACGGTCCACGTTGATGATGACAGCCTTGACGCTGTCGCCTTCTTTCAAGTGAGTGCGGATGTCTTCTACGCGGTCAGCAGAGACTTCAGACGCCTTCAGGTACGCTTCGACGTCACCGTCCAAAGCGATCACAGCACCCTTAGCATCCAGAGACTTCACGATGCCAGTAACGATCGCACCCTTGTCGTGGCCAGAGGAAACGAAGCCGCCGAAAGGATCACCTTCCATTTGTTTAACGCCGAGGGAGATACGCTCACGCTCAACATCGATAGCCAATACGACTGCTTCCAGATCGTCGCCCTTCTTGTAGTTGCGCACAGCTTCTTCGCCAGCGACGCTCCAAGACAAGTCAGACAAATGCACCAGACCGTCGATACCGCCATCCAAACCGATGAACACGCCGAAGTCAGTGATGGACTTGATCGCGCCTTTGACCTTGTCACCCTTTTGGTGATTAGCTGCGAAGTCGTCCCATGGGTTGGACTTGCACTGCTTCATACCTAGGGAGATACGACGACGTTGTTCGTCGATTTCCAAGATCATGACTTCTACTTCATCACCCAAGGAAACGACCTTGGATGGATGTACGTTCTTGTTGGTCCAATCCATCTCGGAAACGTGTACCAAGCCTTCGATACCTTGCTCGATCTCAACGAAAGAGCCGTAGTCAGTCAGGTTAGTTACCTTACCGAACAGACGTGTACCTTGTGGGTAACGACGTGCCAGACCATTCCAAGGATCGTCGCCCATTTGCTTGATGCCCAGAGAAACACGGGTCGTCTCTTGGTCGAACTTCAGGATCTTGGCTTCGACTTCGTCGCCAACGGTCAACACTTCGGATGGGTGCTTCACACGACGCCATGCCAAGTCAGTGATGTGCAACAGACCGTCGATACCGCCCAAGTCAACGAATGCGCCGTAGTCAGTGATGTTCTTGACGATACCCTTGACGATCGCGCCTTCTTTCAGATTCTCCAGCATGGACTCACGATCAGCGCCTTGAGTCGCTTCCAGCACAGCACGGCGGGAAACCACCACGTTGTTGCGCTTGCGATCCAGCTTGATGACCTTCAATTCCATGGTCTTGTTTTCGTATGGTGTGGTGTCCTTGACTGGACGTGTGTCCACCAAAGAGCCCGGCAAGAATGCACGGATGCCGTTAACCATGGCAGTCAGACCGCCCTTGACCTTGCCGCTGACATAACCTTCAACGATACGGCCTTCTTCCATCGCTTGCTCCAGATCGATCCAAGCAGCGAGGCGTTTAGCCTTTTCACGCGACAAGCGCGTTTCGCCGTAACCGTTCTCCAGAGACTCGATAGCGACCGTAGTGAAGTCGCCTGCTTTGACTTCTACGTTACCTGCTGCGTCTTTGAATTCTTCAACAGGAATAAAACTTTCGGACTTCAGTCCGGCATTGACTACGACGACGTTTTGTTCAACACGGACGACTTGAGCGGTGATCAATTCGCCTGCGCGCATCTCTTTGCGCGTCAAACTCTCTTCAAACAGGGAGGCAAAACTTTCCATATCAACAACTTCGGTCATTTGATTTACTTTCAAGACAATCCCGGGTGAGCGGGGGTTAGTTATAAAACCCAAACAGAAAGGCTTCTATTTGGACTCCAACGCATGGTAGCGATCTAGCACTTCCTGCACCGCCTGCTCGATGTTCAGAGGAGTCGTATCCAGCAAGCTCGCACCTTGCGCCTGTTGCAGTGGAGCCACGCTACGTTGAGTATCTCGCTCGTCGCGCGCCTGTATGTCCTGCAAAAGGGCGGCGATACTACCACCCATCCCTTTAGCTTTCAACTGCTTATATCGTCTTTCCGCGCGCGCTTCGGCACTGGCGGTGAGGAATATCTTGAGTTCGGCATCGGGAAACACCACCGAAGCCATATCGCGACCATCGGCCACCAAGCCCGGCGCGCGGCGGAAAGCCCGCTGTTTATCGAGCAAAGCAGCCCTAACCATCGGCAAAGCGGCGATTTTGGAGGCCGCAGAACCCGCCTCTTCGGTGCGCAACTCATCCCCGACCTTGACCCCATCCAGCCAAATGTCTTCCCCTTCGAAACGGATATCGACTTCGCCAGCCAACTCGGCCAATCTGCCCTCTGCATCAAGTGCCACACCTCTTCGCTGTGCTGCCAAGCCCAACAAACGGTACAAAGCGCCACTATCTAGGTAGTGCATGCCCAAGGCGGTCGCCACACGTTGGGCGACCGTGCCTTTACCTGAGGCAGATGGGCCGTCGATGGCGATGACCGGAACGACTTGCGTCACTTTGGCGAATTCAGCGAAATAATCGGGGAAGGTCTTGGCGACGCATTTCGGATCATTGATACGAACACCCGTAGCACCGAATGCAACTAGCGAGAAACACATCGCCATGCGATGGTCGTCATAAGTGTCGATATCAGCATGTTTGATCTGCTCGGGCGGGGTGATACGAATGTAGTCCGCACCCTCTTCCACTGTTGCCCCCACCTTGCGCAACTCGGTCGCCATCGCTGCGATGCGGTCAGTCTCTTTCACGCGCCAGCTGGCGATGTTGCGCAAAGTAGTTGTGCCGTCAGCGAACAGCGCTGCTACCGCCAAGGTCATCGCCGCATCGGGGATGTGATTGCAGTCGAGATCGATAGCGTTGAGCTTGCCAGACTCCGGCGCACGCGCCTCCATCCAGTTCGGCCCCATCGTGATACGCGCGCCCATCTTCGCCAACTCTTCGGCGAATCGCACATCACCCTGCACGGAATCCTTGCCCACCCCCTCGACGCGTAGCGGACCAGCACCGATGGCACCTGCCGCAAGGAAGTAGGAAGCAGACGAGGCATCCCCCTCGACGTAGATCTCTTGGGGCGACACATAGCGTTGCCCGCCAAATACCACGAAGCGCTGCCATCCCTGCCGTTCGACCTTCACTCCGAAGCGCGCCATCATCGCCAGGGTGATCTCGATATAGGGCTTGGAGATCAACTCCCCCACCACCTCCACACTCACGGTACGACCTAGCAAGGGAAGAGCCATCAGCAAGCCAGTCAAGAATTGACTAGATACATCGCCACGCACCTGCGCCACATCACCTGCCAGCGTGGCAGGCTTGATCTGGAATGGCGGAAAACCTTCTTTACCCAGATACTCAATGTTCGCACCCAGTTGTCGCAAAGCATCCACCAGATCACCGATGGGACGTTCGTGCATGCGCGGCACGCCAGACAACTCATAGCTACCACCTGACAAGGCCAGTGCTGCGGTTAACGGACGAAACGCAGTACCCGCATTACCGAGAAAGAGCTTTGCATTCTTGCTGGGGAGATCCCCGCCACAACCAGTGACGCGATAGGCGTTATCACCCAAAGACTCCACTCCGACACCGAGCACGCGCAAGGCATCCAGCATGCGTTCGGTGTCGTCTGAATGCAGCAGGTCACGCACGACAGTCGTACCTTGTGCCAATGCTGCCAACAACAGCACGCGATTAGAGATGCTCTTGGAACCCGGTAGACGCACCGTACCGCGCGCAGACATCAAGGGAGGGAGTTCAAGGAATTCGTGTTGAGACATGCTAAGAACCAATCAGATTATTTTTGCATCCAAGCACTGCGCACTTCACGCGCGAGGCTGAATATCTCTTCCAGCTTGGCGGCGTCGTTGCTTTCTAGGGCTTGATGGAGGACGTAAAGTTCGGCGGCATATTGCTGCAGTTCGACCATGAGGGCATCTCGATTGGCCATGCAGATGTCGCGCCACATCTCGGGTGAGCTGGCGGCGATACGAGTGAAGTCGCGAAAGCCACTCGCCGCGAAGGACAGCAATTGGTCTTTGTTGTCGCGCTTAGCCAAGTCATGTACCAAGGCGAAAGAGAGCAGATGCGGCAGATGGCTCACTGCAGCAAACACGGTGTCATGTTGCTCGGCAGTCAATTCGCTCACATTGGCACCACATACCTCCCATGCCTTGCGGATACGCGCCACAGCATCTTTGCCATTCTCTTGCAGCGGCGTAAGAACGACCCGCTTACCTTGATACAGATCCGCCAGCGCAGCAGATGCACCACTCTTCTCACCGCCTGCGATAGGGTGTGCTGGAATGAATTGTGAAAGTTTATTGCCAAGATTGGCACGCGCCGCAGCCACCACATCACCTTTGGTGCTACCACCATCGGTGATCAAGGTGTTGGCGCCAAGATGCGGAGCGATGCGTTTGAAGATATCAGCCATTTGCGCCACAGGCGTAGCGACCAACACGATGTCGGCATCACACACTTCGTGCGCCACGTCGCCACCGATACGATCAAGTATGCCCAGCTGCTTGGCTTCATTGAGTGTCGCCGTACTACGCCCGAAGCCGACGACTTCCGTCACCGCCCCTGCCTTGCGCAATGCCAACGAGAAAGAACCGCCGATCAGTCCGACGCCGAAGATGACGACTTTTCGAAAGGCGGGTTGCATGGATTAGAGCGTTCTGCCGATCGCACCTGCGATCGCACCCAACGTACCCATAAGTTTCTTCAACTCATCGGGTGTCAGCGCTTGATCCGCGTCGCACCATGCATCGCATGGGCTTGGGTGCATCTCGATCAGCAGACCATCCGCACCCGCTGCGATAGCAGCTTGCGACAATGCCGGCACCATCCACGCCTTACCGCCTGCGTGCGAAGGATCGACGATGACTGGCAAGTGTGTCTCTTTTTTCAGCACGGGGATCGCGGTCACGTCCAGCACGTTGCGATAGGCTGTTTCAAAAGTACGGATGCCGCGCTCACAGAAGATGATGTTGTGATTGCCGCCCGCCGCGATGTATTCCGCCGACATCAGCCATTCGCTGATGGTGGCAGACATGCCGCGCTTGAGAATGACTGGCTTATTGGTACGGCCGATCTCTTTGAGCAGATCGAAGTTCTGCATGTTGCGGGTACCGATCTGGATCACGTCCACGTCATACTCCATGAACGCATCGATCTGGCGCGCATCCATCAACTCAGTGACGATAGGCAATTTATATTTGTCTGCTGCCTTGCGGAACATGTCCAGACCTTCCACGCCGTGACCTTGGAAAGCATAGGGGCTGGTACGCGGCTTGAACGCGCCACCGCGCATCAAACGACATCCCGCTTCTTTCACGTACTTGGCCGACAGGTCCATCTGCTCTTGTGTCTCCACCGAGCAAGGGCCGCCGATGATCTGGATCTGGTTGCCGCCGATAGGCACACCTGCCACATCGATGACGGTGTTCTGTTTGTGCGCTTCACGCGACACGATCTTGTATTGCTTGGCGATATGCATCGCCGATTCCACGCCAGGCAACGAGGTGAACATATCTGCTGCCAGCTTGCGTTCGTCGCCGATGGCACCGATGACGGTACGCTCGATACCGCGCGAGATGTTGGCTTTAAGACCTGCTGCTTCCAGTTTCTTTACAACCGTACCAACTTGTTCGTCGGTGACTTCTGGGCCCATTACGATGATCATTTTATTTCTCCATTCATTGGCTGGTTCATTGCTTTTTCCAGCGCACTCAAAAATTTCGCATTCTCACTTTCCAGACCGATGCTCACGCGCAACCAATCTGGCATATCGTAGTTCGCTATCGGACGCACGATCACGCCCAGCTCTAGTAAGCGTCGGTACATCGCCGTCGCCCCGCCGATGCGGAACGCCACGAAGTTGCCGTAGGAAGGGATGTATTCCAAACCCAACTTGGTCAATCCATCGGTGATCTGCGTCATGCCGCGACGGTTCAACTCGAA
>JBGSWB010000255.1:0-6760 GCA_041752675.1 Sideroxydans sp.
CCCACCCTAACCCTCCCCCTAAATGGGGAGGGAATAAAAAGCAGAACATTTACGGAGAAAATAGCATGAGCCAAACTATCGAAATCAAAGTACCAGACATCGGCGGATTCAAAGGCGTCGCCGTCATCGAGATCAGCGTGAAAGCAGGCGATACCGTTGAAAAGGAGCAGGCGCTCATCTCGCTGGAGACAGATAAAGCCACGATGGAAGTGCCCTCACCCGCCGCTGGCGTGGTGAAGGAATTGAAAGTGAAGTTGGGCGATAAGGTGGGTGAAGGTTCGGTGATTCTACTTCTTGAGGAATCGGGAGTCGGGATTCAGGATTCAGTAAAACCTGCTGCCGCATCAGCTCCTGCCGCCTCCACCCTGAATCCAGAATCCTTGATCCAGAATCCTGCTACTGCAGCCTCCGCTGTCACCAAAGGCGACATCCACGCTGAATTGGTCGTGTTGGGTGCCGGCCCCGGCGGATACACCGCTGCATTCCGCGCAGCCGATCTCGGTAAGCAGGTCGTATTGATCGAGAAGCATGCCTCGCTGGGCGGTGTGTGCCTGAACGTGGGTTGCATCCCATCCAAAGCATTGCTGCATGTCTCCAAGGTCATCAGCGAAGCAGAAGAGGTATCGCATCACGGTGTGACTTTCGCGAAACCGAAGATCGACATCGATGCGATCCGCACTTGGAAAGAAAGCGTCATCAGCAAGCTCACTGGCGGCCTCGCTGGCTTGGCGAAGCAACGCAAGGTACAAGTGGTACGCGGTGTAGCGAAATTCACCTCACCCAACAGTCTTGAAGTTGAAACGGCTGAAGGCAAGAAGGTCGTCACCTTCGACAACTGCATCGTTGCCGCAGGTTCTAGCGTGGCACGTATCCCCGGCTTCCCTTACGACGACGAGCGCATCATCGACTCCACTGGCGCGCTGGCACTGAAGGATGTACCGAAACGTATGCTGGTCATTGGCGGCGGCATCATCGGTTTGGAGATGGCGACGGTGTACGACGCGTTAGGCAGCAAGATCTCCGTCGTCGAGTTGATGGATCAACTGATGCCAGGCGCAGACAAAGACATGGTGAAGCCACTGCATACCCGCATCGGCAAACGTTACGAAGCCATCATGCTGAAGACCAAGGTCACTAAGATCGAAGCGACAAAGGCAGGCATGAAAGTCACCTTCGAAGGCGAACAAGCACCTGCTGAACCACAGGTGTATGACCGCGTGTTGATGGCGGTAGGTCGCAGCCCCAATGGTCGCCTCATCAATGCGGAAGCGGCGGGACTCATCGTGAATGAGCGCGGCTTCATCCCCGTCGACAAACAGATGCGCACCAACGTGCCACACATCTTCGCCATCGGCGACATCGTGGGTAACCCGATGTTGGCGCACAAGGCGGTACACGAAGGCAAAGTGGCGGCAGAGAACATCGCCGGACACAAAGCGTTCTTCGAACCACTCACCATTCCATCCGTGGCGTACACCGACCCCGAAGTGGCTTGGATGGGCCTGACCGAGACCGAGGCGAAAGCCAAAGGTATCGAATACGAGAAAGGCGCATTCCCATGGGCAGCATCGGGTCGCGCACTCTCCATCGCGCGCGAAGAAGGCATGACCAAAGTGTTGCTCGATCCGAAATCGCGCCGCATCTTGGGCGCAGGTATCGTGGGTGTGAACGCGGGCGAACTGATCGCCGAAGCGGTGCTGGCATTGGAGATGGGGGCGGACATGCACGACATCGGCCTCACCATCCATCCGCATCCGACCCTGTCAGAGACGTTCAACTTCGCCGCCGAGATGGCGGAAGGTACGATCACAGATCTGCTGCCACCAAGAAAGAAGTGATGAAGACGCTGCATATCACCCTTGTCGCGACTTTAGCCTTGAGCTTGTCTGCTTGCGAATCCATCGACCAGAACACGCTCAACCAAGGCATCCAGATATTGGGAGCAGCGAAGTCAAAGAGCGCGCCACTCACAGGGGTCGATCAGTTTTCGGTAGCCGACCAGATCGGTAGTCTGAAGCAGGCGTTGTCGCAAGGTGCGGAAGCATCGGTAGTCGGCCTCGCGCAGACCAACGGTTTTTTGGGCAATCCAAAAGTACGCATCCCTCTTCCTGCCAATCTTACGGAAGCTGAAGCCAAGTTACGTAAGTTCGGATTAGGTGGGTACGCCACTGATCTCAACACTGCAATGAACCGCGCCGCCGAAGCCGCCGTGCCAGAAGCAAAAGCATTGCTACTGAATGCGGTGGCAAACATGACAGTGAACGATGCGAAGAACATCTTGATGGGCAAGGACGATGCGGCGACGCAATATTTCCGCAGCAATACCGAAGCTGCGCTGGCTGCAAAGTTCAAACCTATCGTAACGAAGTCGATGCAAAAGGTCGCCCTTGCTCAAACCTACAACCGCTTCGCTACCGCAGGAGCGACACTGGGACTGGTCAAACAGAGCGACGCGACGCTGGAAGACTACATCACCAGCCGCGCGATGGATGGCTTGTTCTTGATGATCGCCGAGAAGGAGAAAGAGATCCGCGCCAATCCGATGCAAGCCACGGGCGACTTGGCAAAGAAAGTCTTTGGTGCGTTACTGAATAAATAACCCCCTCATCGTCATTCCCGCGAACGCGGGAATCCAGCTTAGAAACATCACACATTGCGTAGCAATGACAATGCCTTTTTAATAAACCCACTGGATTCCCGCTTTCGCGGGAATGACGTCAAAAGATGGAATCTCTTTCCCAATTCTTCGCCAGCGACCTTAGCCTGTGGGGCTTGTTCATTTCCAGCCTGCTCGGCGCGACCTTACTTCCGGGCGGATCCGAACTCATCCTCATTGGTACCTTAAACGCGCAGCCAGAATTATTTTGGCCGTCGCTCATCATCGGCACACTCGGCAACACGATCGGCGGAATGATGTCGTTCGGCATGGGCTGGCTGTTGCCGATGACTCAGCAACTCAAGCATGTGGAGAAGGTGCGCAATTACGGCACACCGGCACTATTGTTCGCATGGCTGCCATTCATCGGCGATGCGCTATGTATCGCAGCGGGGTGGTTACGCCTGAACCCATGGAAGGCGGCGCTGTTCATGGCTGCAGGCAAATTCGCGCGCTATTGGCTGGTCGCTGTGTCTGTCTGATCAGAAGTAATGGAAGTAAGCTAATTGAACGTCGGAATAACTATCCGATGCAGCGCCACCTTTGCTTGTCGATTGACGTGATGCATTGAGACGGATGTTGTTCTGATCATCGAACACATCCCACGCGACACCAGCAGACACACGATATACACCCGTATCGCGCAGACCACCTGCCACGTTCCAGAACGCACCCACGCTCGACTCTGCGCGCCATCTTGCTTCGGGTTGCCACATCCATCCCGCGACAGGACCTGCTGCCAAACTCGATGCCCCACCTCGTAGCCGCGTGACGGTGTCGGCGATGATGAACATCTGGCTGTGTTCGCTGATGCGATAGCCTTCGCCCGCACCCAATTCGATACGGAACACGGTGGGTGCTAACGCATCATCACGTTGCACCTCACGACGCACAGAGATGTTGGCTTTGATGGTCAGCGGGCGATACCAATCGGTACGTACCGAAGGCAAGAAGACTTCAAACAAGTCGAGGCGTTCGAAACGGATCTGCTTGTCGTTGATGCGCAGATACAAGTCGCCGATCTTGGAACTCACTCCGGGAGAGAAGCCTGCGTTGGGGTCAAGTCCATCGTGATACACCAAGCGCGCGTTGAGTTGCCCATAGCCCACTCCATCCACTTGCCCCAAGCCCATACCGACACGGAAAGAATCATGCCCTTCATCTGGGCTCTGACGCGGTGTGGGTGCGGGTTGATAGGTGGCTGATGTGTCCACTTTACTGCGTAGCGTAGCGAGCTTGAGTTGGAACTGACCGATTGGGATGGACTCCTGCTCGGAGTTCTTTTGGTTGCGTTCATATTCCAGCACGCCCAAAGCAAGATCGAGTATCTGCGCTTGCTCCTGCGCATCCTTTCCTTGCATCATTTCGGGCGTCACCATGCTGTGGGCGAGCATGACGGCTTTCTCTCTAACCTCTTTTGGTGCACGTTCGACGTTGGAGATGAGCGTGCTGTATTGCGAAGGACGATAACTTTTCTTGATCACCACCTTGGCATCTCTCAAGACTTTGACAGTATCCAACGGCGCCAACCATGGCTTGGCCGAAGCGATCAATTCCAAGTCTGGACGACCTGCTTCCAACGTCGCTAACAAGATCAAGGCGCAGTTGTCATCTGCAAAGTAGTAATCGACGTAGGTAAAGCTCTGCTCCCAGATGAAAGCGTGCATCTTGTCGATCTCTTCTGGGGTGAAGTCGGTCTGGTATTCCCACAGGTCGCGGTTCTCCAGATCGGCGTATTCGCGCACCTTCATGAAGTAAGGCACGGAGACGAAATTACCTGGAAAGCCCCCCGCTAAACTCTGCGCCAAGAACAGGGGGCCGAAGTCGCCGCCACTATTCACGGTGTATCCCACTGTCGTATCACCGAGTCGATTGAATTCTCCCGGTTTGGCACTATCGAAACGCATGAAGATGTGGCCGTACATCGAGGCAGGACTATTGAGATAGATGGATGCAAAGATCATCGTCACATGATCACGCGCCATGCCAGACTTCCAGCGCTCAAAGCCTTCACAACGCGGCGCTGGATAGTCGAACCCAAGTGTCCTCATGCTGCGACTCAAATATTGATAACGCGCCACCCAACGGCACAGCGTGGGTTGTCTGCTCTGCTCCGCCACCCCTTCGTCGTAGGCGGCACGGATGGTCGCTTCTAACTCAGCGTGCGGGTCGCGCTTGCCGTTTGCGGCCAAGAAATAGCTGGGGTCATCCACACGGCTTTTCACGCCACCGAGCGTAGGATGGTATTGATTGATCTTGTGCCACTCGGCACTTTGACTTAGGTGCGCCTGTTGAGCCAGTCGCAACATGGTGTCGATGCTCGTTTGCTGCTGCACAGCACTCTCTTGAGCGTGACTCATCCCAACGAATAAGCCCAAGACTGTCGTCAATAAAACATTAAAGCTGAAAGAGTAGTTGCGCATTTAAGATTCGAATCCCCAACAAAAAGCCGAGGTGTTTAGCCTCGGCTTTTTTGACACTACAAACTGACTTAGGAAACGAAAGCTTGCAGAGTCTGAGTCACAGCAGCTTGGATCTCAGCAGTGCTAGAGCCGCTGAAGATAGAAGCTTGGTTAGCCTTCAGGGCGCTGGTCGCAGCTGCACGATCAGATTCCTTCACGCCGTACATATCGACCAATGCTGCCAGATGCTCACCTTGACCTTGTGCGGCCTCAACAGCCAATTGTTGCTTGTTGAAGTCGATGAAAGTAGCGATCTTGCCCTTGATAGAAGATGCCTCTGGGCAATTCAGGATACCCATGGTCATGGAGATAGAACCAGACAGATAGCCGTTGGTCGTACCAGCCATAACGCTGTATACCAGACCTACTTTGTCCTTGAAGATCATTGTGCCCACACCGCAACCCGCTGCATCTTGGGTCACGCTAGCGTTAGCACCAGCGGCTGCAACAGACAAAGACAAAGCCAACAGCGTTTTCTTCATTGCATGCTTCATATGATTCCCCCTTAGAGTGTTGATGGACTACAAAAAGTGCCTTTTCAAACGGCGATTCCATAGTAGCAAAACGGTTATGGAAAAAGCAATGCGTATGAAGGCCTATATATTTTTTCAGCTTGACACGCTTATCCTTGAAGCATACGCAAACCCCATGCCACACCAAATCCATTCACCTCGCTCGCCACCGCACCCAGCCCGCCCTCGCAGCGACTAGCTGAAAGATCGACATGCAACCACGGCGTATCTTTTTCGACGAATCGTTTTAGGAAACGGGTCGCTAAGATGTGGTCGGCATCACCGTCCAACGTACATTGTTTGATGTCTGCAACTTTGGAGTCCAGCGCGGGTTCGTAATCCTCATCCTGCGGGAATGCGCACAGGCGTTCACCCACTTGCTTGCTGGTACTCACCGCCCGCTGTGCCAACTCGTCTGTCGTCGCGAACACTCCGCTGTAGCGCGCACCCAAGGCCATCGCCATGCTGCCGGTGAGCGTGGCGAAGTCGATCATCAGATCGGGTTTCGCGCGCGACGCCAGTGTCAAGGTATCAGCCAACACCATGCGCCCTTCGGCATCGGTGTGCATCACTTCGATGTGCGTGCCATTCAGCGCCTTAACGATGTCGTTCTGCTTGTAGGCTTTGGGGCTGATGTGGTTCTGTGCAAGTGCCAGCCAGCAGTCGATGTTCACAGGTAGCTTCTGTTGCGAGGCCGCCAATAGGATGCCCAGACTCACCGCCGATCCGTTCATGTCCTCATGCATGTTGAGCATGTAACGCGACGGCTTCAGATTGTGACCGCCCGTATCGAAGCAGATGCCTTTGCCCACCAGCGCGACGGTCTGTTTCGCTTTGGGGTGTTTGTACGTGAGATGGACGATGGCTGCATCCTCATCATGGCTGCCCTGCGCCACGGCCACGAAAGCCCCAGCGCCCATCTTGCGCAGCGCCTTCATATCGAACTCTTCGTGCTTCCACTTGTTCTCTTGCGCCAACTTCTTCACGCGCTGACGGTACGAACCCGGCGTCAATTCGTTGGGCGGCAACACCGTCAATTCGCGACACAGCAAGTTACCTGCAGCTTGGGCTTTCAAGGCGTCAAATGCCTTATTGTCTCCACACCCGTACAGCGCGATCTTCTGCAACGC
>JBGSWB010000256.1:0-18063 GCA_041752675.1 Sideroxydans sp.
CGTCGCCGTCGTCCCCTGCGACATCGGCTGGAGCGACATCGGCTCATGGACTGCACTGGGTGACCTTACCCCAGCGGATGCACAAGGCAACCGCATCGAAGGCGAAGTCATGCTGCACGACGTCAGCAACTGCTACATCCAAAGCAACGACCGCATGGTCGGAGCAGTCGGAGTCAAAGACCTCGTCATCATCGACACCGCAGATGCTGTGTTGGTGGCGGACCGCAACCGCGCACAAGACGTCAAACACATTTACGCCCGCCTCAAGAAGGAAGGGCACGAAGCACATCGTTTACATAGCACCGTCCATCGCCCGTGGGGAACGTATACCGTGTTGGAAGAAGGCCCACACTTCAAGATCAAACGCATCGAAGTCAAAGTCGGTGCATCCCTTTCTTTGCAGATGCACCACCATCGCAGCGAACACTGGATCGTCGTCAGTGGCATGGCCAAAGTGGTCAATGGGCAGCAAGAGCTCTTCATCCAGACCAACGAATCCACCTACATCCCAGCAGGTCATAAACATCGCTTGGAGAACCCTGGCATGTTGCCGCTTGTGATGATCGAAGTGCAGAGTGGTGAGTATCTAGGTGAAGACGACATCGTGCGTTTCGATGACGTGTACGGCAGGGTCAAAGCATGAGCCTCACCTGTTTCAAAGCCTACGACATCCGAGGCAAGCTAGGAGAGGAGCTCAATGATGATGTCGCCTATCGCATCGGTCGTGCCTATGCGCAACACCTAGGCGCCAAGCGCGTCGTCGTGGGCGGCGATGTGCGTCTAACCAGCGCCACCCTCAAACAAGCTTTGTCCAATGGATTGATGGACGGCGGCGCGGATGTCATCGACATCGGCATGGTCGGTACAGAAGAGATCTACTTCGCTGCATTCCATCTGGACGTAGACGGTGGCATCGAAGTCACTGCCAGCCACAACCCCATGGACTACAACGGCATGAAGCTGGTGGCGCGTGGAGCAGTTCCTATCAGTGGCGACACGGGCCTTAAAGCCATCCAAGCCTTGGCAGAAGCGAACCAGTTCGCACCGACAAGCAAGCGCGGTAGCCTCACCAATCAATCCATCCTCGATCCTTTTGTGGATCACCTGCTGACCTACATCGAACCCACAGCCATCAAACCGCTGAAGCTCGTGGTCAACTCAGGCAATGGAGCAGCGGGGCACGTCATCGACGAGATCGAAACGCGCTTCAAGCAACTGAACATCCCCATCACCTTCATCAAAGTCCATCATGATGCAGACGGCAGCTTCCCCAATGGCATCCCCAACCCCCTGTTGCCAGAGAACCGTGCAGCCACCACCGATGCGGTGAAGGCACACAAGGCAGACATGGGCATCGCATGGGATGGTGACTTTGACCGCTGCTTCTTGTTCGACGAACACGGGGAGTTCATCGAAGGCTATTACATCGTTGGATTGTTGGCCGCAGCCTTCTTGGTCAAACATCCGGGTGAGAAGATCATTCACGACCCGCGCCTCACCTGGAACACCATCGATGTCGTCAAACAGTCGGGTGGCAACCCCATCCAGTCCAAGACGGGTCATGCCTTCATCAAAGAGCGCATGCGCGCAGAGAACGCCATCTACGGTGGCGAGATGAGCGCACATCACTACTTCCGTGACTTCGCCTACTGCGACAGCGGCATGATCCCTTGGCTGTTGGTGACCGAACTATTGAGCCGTAGCGGAAAGCGCTTGTCACAACTGGTGGGTGAGCGCATCAAAGCGTACCCCTGCAGTGGCGAGATCAACTACCGTGTGAATGATGTGAAGCAGACCATCGAACGCATCTTGCAATACTATCTGCCGCTGAACCCTGTCGTGGATCGCACCGATGGTGTGAGCGCAGAGTTCTCCGATTGGCGTTTCAACCTGCGTGGCTCGAACACCGAACCGCTGCTGAGATTGAACGTGGAATCACGAGAAGATGTGAAATTGATGGAGAGTCGTGCGCGAGAGATTGCAGGTTTGATTTAGAGGTTTGATTTGCGCCAATGGCGAGATATAAGACGTAAATATTTGTGAAATCGATTGGAGAATAACTTGAGTAAAAACAAAGTGGCATTGATTACGGGCGTTACAGGTCAAGATGGCGCATATTTGGCCGAGCTGTTGCTGGATAAGGGCTATGAAGTGCATGGTATCAAGCGTCGCAGTTCCTTATTCAATACGGGCCGTATCGACCATCTTTTCCATGATGTGCATGAGAAAGGGCGCCCCTTCTTCCTTCATCATGGCGACATGACGGACTCATCAAGTTTGACCCGCATCATCCAAAAGGTGCAGCCAGATGAAATCTACAACTTGGCAGCGCAAAGTCACGTGGCCGTTTCATTCGAAGAGCCGGAATACACTGCAAACTCAGACGCATTGGGTGCGCTACGTATCTTGGAAGCGATAAGGATATTGGGATTGGCCAGTAAGACGCGCTTCTATCAAGCGTCCACCTCTGAGTTGTATGGTTTGGTCCAAGAGATACCGCAAAAAGAAACGACACCGTTCTATCCGCGTAGCCCCTATGCGGTCGCCAAGCTTTATGCATATTGGATAACGGTCAACTATCGTGAAGCTTATGGCATCTATGCCTGTAACGGCATCTTGTTCAATCATGAATCGCCGATCCGCGGTGAGACTTTCGTCACGCGTAAGATCACCCGAGCATTGGCCCGTATCAAACTGGGGCTGCAAGAATGCCTCTATCTTGGAAATATGGACTCATTGCGTGACTGGGGCCATGCCAAAGACTATGTCGAGATGCAATGGTTGATGCTTCAACAAAATCAAGCAGAAGATTTCGTTATTGCTACAGGTGTTCAATACAGCGTGCGTGACTTTGTTAATGCCGCCGCCAAAGAATTAGGTATGGCTATCACTTGGAAAGGTGAGGGCATTGAAGAAAAAGGTTTTGACGCATCGGGTAAATGCATCGTAGCAGTCGACCCACGTTATTTCCGCCCGACTGAAGTTGAGACCTTATTGGGCGATGCGAGTAAAGCGCGTACGAAACTTGGTTGGACCCCAAAGATCAGCTTCAATGAATTGGTCTGTGAAATGGTGCGCGAAGACTATAAGAGTGCGCAGCGTGACGAATTGGTCAAGAAACATGGCTATGCAGCCTTCGTTCCACACGAATAAGTTTTGTTGGCATGAGTAAACTTAAGATTTTATTGACCGGCGGGGGGGGGATGGTTGGGCGAAATTTGCTCGAACACCCTGCTATCTGTGAGTTTGATGTCATTGCTCCGCGTAGCGCAGAATTGGATTTATGTGACTTCAATGCGGTGCAAGACTATCTGATCAAGCACCAGCCAGATGTGGTGATCCATGCTGCAGGCAAGGTGGGTGGCATACAGGCTAACATGCGTGAGCCGGTGGGCTTTCTGATGGAGAACCTCGATATGGGGCGCAACATCGTCTGGGCATCCCGCCAAGCGGGGATCAAACGCCTTATCAATTTAGGCAGCTCCTGTATGTATCCACGCAACCACAACGAACCATTAGTTGAGGAGTTAGTGCTTAAGGGGGAGTTAGAGCCAACTAATGAAGGCTATGCCTTAGCCAAAGTGGTCACCTCAAGATTGTGTGAATACATCACACGCGAGGACCAGAGCTTTCAATACAAGACACTCATTCCGTGCAATCTTTACGGCCGCCACGACAAATTCGATCCTGCGCATTCACACCTTGTGCCAGCCATCATTCACAAAGTTCACCAAGCCAAACATACAGGGCAGTCCTCAGTGGAGATTTGGGGAGATGGCACCGCGCGAAGAGAATTCATGTATGCGGGCGACCTTGCGGATGCCATGGTTCGATGTATCAAAGAATTTGATTCGCTACCTGCATTGATGAATGTTGGTCTTGGCTATGACTACACCATCAATGAGTACTACCAAGCAGCTGCTGATGTGATGGGCTATACCGGAGAATTTGTACATGATCTGAGCAAGCCGGTTGGGATGGCACGCAAGCTGGTGAGTGTGGAGCGTCAGAAGACGTGGGGATGGAGTGCACAAAGCGACCTACGTGCGGGAATAGAGAAGACATACGATTTTTATTTGAAGGAGTTTTTGCAATGAGTTTCAAATTTCCACTAGCTACTGCCACTTGGGGGCAAGAAGAGCAAGACGCGATGCAACGCGTTATCGCATCTGGCATGTTCACGATGGGGGCGAACGTTCAAGCTTTTGAGCGAGACTTCGCTAAATACGTGGGAAGTCAACATTGCGTGATGGTGAATTCAGGTTCATCGGCCATTCTGTTGATGGTGGCAGCTTTGATCTATACCAAGAACCCAAAACTGAAGCTGCAGCGCGGAGATGAAGTCATTGTGCCAGCGGTGTCGTGGAGTACCACTTACTACCCGCTGTATCAATACGGATTGAAGATCAAATTCGTCGATATCGATCTGAATACCCTGAACTACGATTTGGATCAACTGGAACAGGCGGTCACTGATAAGACGAGGGCTATCATGGCGGTGAATTTGTTGGGCAACCCCAACGATTTCGGACGCATCAAGCAAATCATCGGCAAGCGCGATATCGTGCTGATGGAAGACAACTGTGAGTCGATGGGTGCCAAGTTCGAAGGTAAGCAAACGGGAACATTCGGTGTGATGGGCGGATACAGCTCCTTCTTCAGCCATCACATATCCACCATGGAAGGCGGGCTGATCGTCACTGATGATGAGGAGCTATATCAGATCCTGTTGTCATTACGTGCGCATGGCTGGACGCGCAACCTACCTAAACACAATCTGGTGTGCGGCGAGAAGAGTGACGATCCATTTGAAGAATCTTTCCGTTTCGTTCTTCCAGGCTATAACGTGCGTCCGCTAGAGATCGAAGGTGCGCTGGGTATCGAGCAAGTGAAACGTTTGCCGATGCTGATCGAAGAGCGCCGCAAGAACGGCAAGCTGCTGCAAGCTGCTTTGGCAAATCACCCCGACATCATCATCCAGAAAGAGATCGGCGAGAGCAGTTGGTTCGGATTCAGTCTGGTGATCCGCCCCGGTAGCAAGCTCACACGCAAAGCGTTGGTAGCGAAATTAAATGAACTGGGTTTCGAGTGCCGTCCTATCGTGGCGGGCAATTTTGCCAAGAACGAAGTGGTGAAGTATTTCGATTCGGAAGTGCATGGCACATTGAAGAATGCCGAGCACATCGACCAGAACGGACTTTTTGTGGGTAACCATCATTACCCGATACCAGAAGCATTTACGGCGTTGGCTGGTCTATAAGGAGACAAACGATGAAGGCAGTCATTCTTGCTGGAGGGTTGGGGACGCGAATCAGCGAAGAGACATCCACCCGCCCCAAACCCATGGTCGAGATCGGTGGCAAGCCGATCCTGTGGCACATCATGAAAGGATACTCCGCTCACGGCATCAATGAATTCGTAGTGTGTTGCGGCTACAAGGGTTACGTCATCAAGGAATATTTCGCTAATTATTTCCTGCACATGTCAGACGTGACCTTTGACATGGAACATAACAAGATGGAAGTGCATCAGCGTTATGCCGATCCGTGGAAAGTCACCTTAGTGGATACGGGCGAAGAAACAATGACGGGTGGTCGTCTGAAGCGTGTGGCGGAATATATCAAGCATGAAGAAGCCTTTTGCTTCACCTATGGCGATGGAGTAAGTGATGTCAATATCACTGAATTGATTGCCTTCCATAAGGCTCAAAAAGTGAAGGCAACGCTGACGGCGACTTTCCCGCCAGGACGCTTTGGCGCGCTTGATTTGCAAGGCAGCAAAGTTAATAGCTTTCGCGAGAAACCCAAAGGCGATGGTGCCATGATCAATGGCGGATTTTTCGTGCTATCACCGCAAGTGATCGACTACATCGCAGATGACAAGACTATTTGGGAGCGCGACCCAATGGAGCGTCTGGCCGAAGAAGGTGATTTGGCGGCATTTCATCACGAGGGGTTCTGGCAGCCGATGGATACCCTGCGCGACAAGATGCATCTCGAAGAATTATGGCAATCCGGCAAGGCGCCATGGAAGGTGTGGAAGTGAACCCTTCATTCTGGAAAGGCAAACGTGTTCTTCTGACTGGGCATACCGGCTTTAAGGGAAGCTGGCTATCTCTATGGTTGCAATCCATGGGCGCGCAGGTGGTGGGGTATGCGTTGACACCGCCAACCGATCCGAGCCTGTTCGAGGCCGCCGAGGTTGCCAAGGGTATGACCAGCATCATCGGTGATATCCGTGACCTGGAACATCTTCGTAGGGTGTTTGCTGAACATCAGCCGGAGATCGTGATCCATATGGCGGCGCAGCCATTGGTGCGTTATTCCTACATCGAGCCAGTTGAGACTTACTCCACCAATGTGATGGGCACGGTGAACCTGCTTGAGGCGGTGCGCAGTACTAAGAGCGTGAAAGCCGTGGTCAACGTCACCACCGATAAGTGTTATGAGAATCGTGAGTGGGCATGGGGATATCGCGAGAATGAAGCGATGGGCGGCTATGATCCCTATTCAAGCAGCAAGGGATGCGCTGAATTAGTGACCGCAGCCTATCGCAACTCTTATTTCCATCCAGAAAAATACAAAGAACATGGCGTGGCGATCGCCTCCGGCACAGCGGGCAACGTCATCGGTGGTGGCGATTGGGCGGATGATCGACTCATCCCAGACATCATGCGAGCCATCAGCGCAGGAAAACCAGTCAACATTCGTAACCCGCATGCGATTCGTCCCTGGCAGCATGTGCTAGAACCGCTTTCGGGTTACTTGGTTTTGGCACAGAAGCTTTACGAAGAAGGTGCAGCCTATGCAGAGGGGTGGAACTTTGGTCCCAATGATGAAGATGCCAAACCTGTGCAGTGGATCGTTGAGAAGTTGACTCAAGTTTGGGGCGAGGGGGCAAACTGGGTAGTGGATGGGGGCGAGCATCCTCATGAGGCACATTATCTAAAGCTAGATTGTTCCAAAGCGAAATCTCGATTGGACTGGCATCCCAGATGGAATCTGGAAGAGGCACTAGAGGCTATTGTTGAATGGCAACGGGCTTATCGAGACGGTAAGGAGCTGAAATCAGCTACACAGGAACAGATTCGGCAATATGTGAATGCACGTTGAACAAATATTTTAGAAATAAGCGGAGAAGACAATAATGAGTAAAGAAGCGATCAAACAACAGATACTAGACCTGGTTGAACAATACAGTGCTGTGCAATATGCGCCGAAAGCATTCAATGCGGGCTCAAGTGTGATTCCCCCATCTGGCAAAGTCATTGGTGCCGCAGAGCTGAAGAATATGGTTGAAGCGTCACTGGATGGATGGCTCACCACAGGTCGCTTCAATGAAGCATTTGAAAAACGCTTTGCTGAATTCGTCGGCGTGCCTTACGCCCTGACCACGACATCCGGTTCATCAGCGAACCTGTTGGCTTTCACGGCACTTACTTCTCACAAACTGGGAGCGCGGGCATTGAAGCCGGGCGATGAGGTCATCACCGTAGCCGCAGGTTTTCCAACCACGGTGAACCCGATGTTGCAGAACGGCATGGTGCCGGTATTCGTGGATGTGGATCCGACTACATACAATATCGACCCAAGCAAAATCGAAGCAGCGCTAAGCCCAAAGACTAAAGCCATCATGATTGCCCACACACTGGGTAATCCATTCGATCTGGATGTAGTCATGGCAGTGGCTAAGAAACACAATCTGTGGGTCATCGAAGATTGCTGTGATGCATTAGGTTCGCGCTATAAAGGTCAGCACGTGGGAACTTTTGGCCATATCGCCACTTGCAGTTTCTATCCCGCGCATCACATCACAATGGGCGAAGGCGGCATGATCTTCACCAAAGATCGAGATCTGCGCGGCATCATCGAATAGTTCCGCGACTGGGGTCGTGATTGTTACTGCGGCCCAGGTTGTGACAACACTTGCGGTAAACGCTTTGGCCAACAGCTGGGATCGTTGCCAATGGGCTACGATCACAAATACACCTACTCGCACTTGGGCTACAACCTCAAGATCACCGACATGCAGGCCGCTTGTGCATTGGCGCAGATGGATTGCTTGCCTGATTTCATCGAGGCGCGTAAGCGTAATTTCGCTTTCTTGAAGGAGCGTTTGAAATCATGTGAAGAGTTCTTGATTTTGCCAGAAGCGACTGCGGGTAGCGAACCCTCTTGGTTCGGTTTCCCCATCACCGTGCGTCAAGCGGCAGGTGTGGATCGTGTCGAACTATTGAAATATCTAGATCAATACAAGATCGGTACGCGCTTGCTGTTCGCGGGCAACCTCACACGCCAGCCGTATTTCGAAGGCCGCACTTATCGCATCAGCGGCGAATTGACCAACACCGACAACATCATGAACAACACACTCTGGATCGGTGTATATCCTGGGTTGACTGAAGAGATGTTGAGCTTTGTTGTCGAAAAGATCGAAGCATTCTTCGGTGTGAATTTCTAGAGAATACGAATACAGGAAATAGCCTTGAAAGCTTCTGACGCGCTCGCGAAATTTCTAATCGCCCATAAAGTACAGACTTGTTTTGAGTTGGTGGGGGGGATGATCACCCACATGCTCGACAGCCTTGCTGAATCAGGCAAGTTCAACATCGTTTCGATGCATCATGAACAGTCTGCTGCATTTGCGGCGGAGGGGGTGGCTCGATATACCAAGGGAAAGACCCTCGCCGTAGCGATGGGCACCAGCGGTCCGGGCGCGACCAACATGATCACCGGCATTGGTGACTGTTGGTTCGACTCTGTGCCGTGTTTATTCATCACTGGCCAGGTCAACACACGCGAGCTCAAGGGAGCAAGGGGAGTCCGTCAACAAGGCTTCCAAGAGCTGGATATCGTCGAGGTTGTGAAGTCGCTGACCAAGTATGCATCGCGCGTGGATAGTGCGGAAACATTGTTACCCGAGTTGCACAAGGCATTGTCGGTAGCGATAAGCGGGCGCCAAGGACCTGTATTGCTGGATATCCCAAACGACGTGCAACGTTTCGACATTCCGGATGAGCTCGTCGAAAAATGGGTTAATACTCCGCTAGAGATAGAAGCAGGCCCAGAAGCGTCGCCCGCCGCACTGCAAGAGTTGGCCTCCCTGTGCAAGGATGCGCAACATCCGCTGATCTGCATTGGCGGCGGAGCGCGCTGGGCTGATGGGATGGATGGATGGTTGCAGGAAGCCGACAGGCTGGGTATCCCATATGTGTCAACGCTCATGGGGCATGAGCGCGTAGTCGCCCGCGAAAACTATTTCAACATGATCGGCAGCTATGGCAACCGCGAAGCGAACTGGGCGGTGCAGAACTGTGATTTGCTGATCGTGATCGGGGCACGTCTCGATGTTAGGCAAACAGGAGCGGATTTGGACGACTTTGCCCGCAAGGCGCGCATCGTCCAAATCGATATAGACCCGGCACAACTGGATAACCGAGTGCATGCGAACCTGAATATCTGCACGACGGCAGAGAGCTTCTTCCAGAGCTTCTCACTCAACTCAGAAACATTCCCCCAGTTAGCTCCTGACTGGATTGCGCTGCTGTCTGGGAAGCGCGAGCGCGCTCAGTTCAACGAGTATGCAGATTGGGAGATCAGTCCCAGCGAGCTATTCAACAAGCTGAATCATCTTCTTGCCCGACAATCCGTCGACTTCGTTTGTGATGTCGGCAATCATCAGATGTGGGCGGCGCAAAGTTTGCGCTTGAATGCCGGGCAGGCAGTGCACTACAGCGGCGGCATGGGGGCGATGGGATTCGCGTTTCCCGCAGCACTGGGCATCGCTTTCCAGTCGCAGAGCAAAACTGTCGTGATCACCGGCGACGGCAGTATGCAACTCAACATTCAAGAGTTGGATACCTTGAAGCGTCTGGACCTTAATGTGATCATCATCGTGATGAACAACGCCGTATTGGGCATGGTCAAGAACTTCCAAGACATGTACTTCGACGGACGTAATCAGTCTACGCAGAAAGGCTACAGCAGCCCAGATTTTGCCGACATTGCAGCCGCATATGGCATCGCCACGCAACGCATTAGCAATGCCGCCGAAATGGATGTCATTCTGCCGATGATCGCAGACCATAAAGGACCTCTGCTCATCGAGATGATGATGAGCGGAGCCACGGAATGTCGACCGCGCCTGGCTTTCGGCTCGAAACTGGACGAACAATTTCCCAAGCTGGATGCTTGAGCATCGCTGTGATGAAGATAGCGATCCTCGGAGCCACCAGCCAGATAGCGAGAGACCTGATCGTCTCGCTTTCAGGCGCAACCGGGAATCAGCTTTATCTTTTTGCGCGCCGTACTGAAGACGTGTCGGGTTGGCTGGCTACCAACAGTATGGCGGGGCACCATCCCGTTGAAAGCTTTGCCGAGTTCGGGAAACAGGAATTCGACGCCATCATCAACTTCGTCGGGGCTGGAGATCCCGCGCAGATCGCGAAGATGGGCGGCGAGATACTTGATGTCACCCTGCGTTTTGACGAGATGGTGCTGGAATATCTTAAGACACACCCGTCATGCCGCTATCTGTTCCTGAGCAGCGGCGCTGCCTATGGATCCAACTTCGCCGAACCAGTGCGGCGCGAGACTCCGGCGATCATCACGATCAACGACCTTGCCGCCCATGAATGGTATGGTGTGGCGAAGTTGCATGCTGAATGCAGGCACCGTGCCCATCCTGAACTGCACATCATCGATATCCGCGTGTTCAATTATTTCAGCCGTACGCAGGATATCGATGCGCGCTTCCTCGTCACCGACATGCTGCGCGCCATCCGTAACAAAACGGTGTTGAAGACTTCCTCTGATTACATCGTGCGCGACTATCTGCATCCTTCCGATTTTTATCGTCTGGTGACGGCCTTGCTAACAGCTCCAGCAGCCAATGCGGCTGTCGATTGCTACAGCAAGGCACCCATAGACAAGCCGGGCCTGTTGCAGGCCATGCAGAACGAATTTGGCCTGCGTTATGAAGTGATGGAAGCGCACACCACCATCAATGCGACAGGTGGCAAGCCTCATTACTATTCCCTGAACAAGCGCGCGGCGGAGTTCGGATATCAACCCCAGCTTACTTCGACAGAAGGCGTATTGAAGGAAGCCGCTGCGATGCTGCAAGCGCCACTATCTGCGGCGGGCAAGCCTTGATCACGATCATCATCGGCCGGGCGGCGCAGTTCATTCTGGCGCTCGCCATGCTGCGGGTCGCCACCACGCTACTGTCTCCAGAAGAAATGGGCAAAGTCTCATTGGCGCTTACGACCATTGCATTCTTCGCGATGTTTCTGGTGAATCCCGTCGGCATGTTCATCAATCGTCGCCTGCATGCTTGGCAGGCAAACGGTTCGGCTCGGGCGTATCTGGAACGCTATGCAGGTTATCTGATCGGGGTGGCGCTGCTTGCCGCCATCAGCCTGCCGCTGTTCAACTTAAGCGGACTGGTGAATTTTGGCATGCCGATCGGCTGGGTCGTCGCGTTGGTTTGCGCTTCGCTGATCTTCAATACGATCAACCAGACATCCATCCCTTCATTGAACATGTTGGGCGACACGCGCCGTTTTGTGGCGCTGTCCGTGGCGACGCTGGCGGCCAGTTTTGTTTGTGCGGTCACGCTGGTCGAAACAGTGCAGACATCCGCCCAATACTGGGTGCTGGGACTGTTACTGGGGCAGATGTTTCTGGCGGTGGTCGGCACACAAATGCTATTCGCCAAGCTCGGCTTGCAGGGGGCGCCCATCACCGCTTCGCCAGGCATACGCGGGCGGAATCTGCAGGTGTTGTTCGATTTCGCATGGCCAGTAGCGCTTGCAGCGGGCTTGGGTTGGGTGCAGTTGCAGGGATATCGCTACATCATGGAAAGCCATCTGGGCATGGCACAGCTGGGGCTGTTCGTGGCTGGTTACAGCATCAGCGCGGGCATGATCGCGGGCTTCGAATCGATCCTGACGGCATATTTCCAGCCCCGTTTGTATCGGGATGCGAACAAAGGTCATCCGGAAGAGCAGGCGCAAGCATGGCGACGATACGCAAGTGCGGTCATCCCGTCGCTGATATTGACGGTCGCATTGATCGTGCTGCTGGCGCCCGAATTCACGCGAATATTACTGGGCGAGCGATTCCAAGGGGCGGCAAGCTTTGTCGTCTGGGGTGCATTGGCCGAGGCGGCGCGTGTGTTGGCCGGGGTCTATTCATTGATTGCGCACGTCTATATGCGTACGCGCTGGTTGATAGTACCGACGGCGGTCGGTGCAGCACTTTCGATAGTGCTGTGTGTACTCCTGATCCCCCCGCTGGGCGCCCAAGGTGCAGGAATCGCGCTGGCCTTGGCCGGCTTTGTAGTGGTGGCGCTATTGCACATATTGCTGGCGCACCGTGCGGGTGGCAGCGTGCCGCTGCATACCCTCGGGCAGGCCGCATTGGCAGCCGTTGCGTTGTGCGCGGCAGCACTAGGGATGCGGGCACTCTTTAACACGGCTGATTGGGCCGTGGTCATCAGTGTCATCGCGATAACGGGCTTGGTATATCTCGGTTTGTTGTACAGGCTCTTGCGGCAACACCTGGTGGAAATGAGGGAAGCATGAAGATATTGGTTGTTTGCATGTTGCATACCTATGGCGATCCGAAGCGCGAATATTCATTCGAATATTTCAACTTCTACCAGGTACTCAAGGCAATGGGGCATGAGGTCGAGCTTTTTGATTACATGGGGGAGATCCAGGCGCACGGCAAGGCCGAGATGAACCGCAGATTGCTGGAGCGCGTGCGCAATTGGCAACCGGCGGCAGCGATGTTCTCGCTCTATACCGACCAGTTTGAAGCGGAAACCATCAACGCTTTGCGGACACATACCAAGACCTTCTGCTTCTTTCATGACGATACCTGGCGCGTCGAGTATTCGCGATATTGGGCAAGACAGTTCGACTACTTTTCGACCCCAGACCTTCACGGCGAAATGAAATATCGCGGAATGGGGTTGGCGAACGCCATCTACTTCCCCTTCGGTTGCAACGAGCAAGTGTTCCAGAAAATGGAAACCGGTAAGAGATTCGACGTGTCGTTCGTAGGCGGTTGGCACCCCTACCGTGAATGGCTGATCAACCGCATCAGGAAAGCAGGCATAGCCGTTGAGGTGATGGGGTATCGCTGGCCGAAAGGAGAAGTCGACCAAGAAGGGATGGTCAGAATATTCAACGAAAGCAAGATCAATCTGAATCTGACCAATTCCGCATCGTGGGATATCCGCTATCTGGCTGCATCACCCCGCGCGTTGATCAACCGCCTGCGCAGCAAGAAGAACATCGAGCAGATGAAGGCGCGCATCTTCGAAGTGAACGGCTGCGGCGCATTTCAGCTTTCGTATTTCGTCGAAGGCTTGGCCAATTGCTACGACATGGATCGCGAGATCGCGGTCTATGCCGATGCAGACGATCTGATCGAGAAGATCAAGTTCTACCTTGAACATGAGGCGTTGCGCGAATCGATGGCCGCAGCGGCATTCACGCGCACGCTGCGTGATCATACCTACGCGCAGCGATTCCAAACCGTGCTCAGACGAATGGGATTGGCGAATGACTGAGCAACCTTTGGTGTGCATTTGCATCCCCACCTATAACGCTGCCGGCACAGTGCGCGAGACGCTGCTTTCGATCCTGTCGCAAACCTATCGAAATCTGGTCGTGCATATCTCGGATAACGCATCGACCGACGACACCGTGAAGGTCATAGAAAGCCTAGCCGATCCCAGAGTGCATATCCATCGACAGGCAATCAATGTTGGAGCGGAAGAGAACTTCAACAACTGCATCCGACTGGCTGAGGGAAAGTACACGGCGTTATTCCATGCCGACGACCTCTATGAGCCGCAGATGGTGGAAAGACAAGTGGCGTTTCTGGAAAAGCATATAGAGGCAGGCGCGGTGTTCACCGCAGCGAGCATGATCGATGAAACCGGAAAATGGTTCGGCGAGATCAATTTCCCCGCTAGCCTAGGTTCATTCGACCGACTGTACGGTTTCGAGACGATCTTCAAGGCGGTACTCCGCCATTCTAATTTCTTTATCTGCCCAAGCGTGATGGCGAGGACACAGGTGTACCAACAGGACATCCAATCTTGGCGCGGCGATCTGTTCAAATCCTCGGCTGATCTGGACGTCTGGTTGAGGATCGCGCGCAAACACCCGATAGGTCTGCTTCCCGCCGCCCTGATGCGATATCGGATCAGTGCCAATCAATTCTCGGCCAAAGTGCGATTGCAGACCGCGCGGCCGGATTTCTTCCTCGTCACAGAGCATTATCTTGCGCAAGAGGATGTGCGCGGGATGCTGGACCGCACCGATCTGGAGAATTACGCGCGGCTGGATCGGCGCGACAGGGTGATGCGGGCAGTGAACTGCTTTTTGAGTGCGAGATCGGGCGAAGCCAAAAGCCTTCTGCATGACATCTACTCATGGGATGCTTGGAAGGCGGGGATGCAAACAAAACGCGGTTTCGGCGTGCTGGTAGCCGGCATCTATTTGCGAGGGCTGCTACTGTTCAGGCTGGAAAATGTAGGGCGGCTTACGCTGGGATATTTGAAACAAGTCATGCGCAAATGAAGGAATTAAAAGTGCGGACTATCTACGTTGATCCGGCCTACAAAGCCTATTATCAAGATCGCTTGTTTGACGAGAGCGACCCCGCGCTCAACCGGGACGACACACTGGCGCCTAATATTCGGATGCGGGCAGCACTCGAACAAGAAGGTGCCACGGTTCACACCGCCGATTTCCTACTGGCGCAGCAAGAGGTCAAACAGGAAGCCGATTACTACTCTTTCGGAGTGCTGGAGAATTATCGGGCGCTCGCCGCGCGGCCAAACATCAGGATGCGCGCCTTTGTCATCTTCGAGCCGCCAGTCGTCGCTCCACATCTGTATCGCGAATTGCCGGAGCTGACCAAAGTCTTTGAGCGCGTCTACATTCACAATGTCGAGGGCGATGGCTACTCGCTCAAAGGGGTGGACGCTTCCAGACTGCATAAGCTGTATTGGCCGCAACCCAGAGCGGAAGTGATCGAGGCTTGCTGGAGCATGCCGGACCGTCAACGACGCATCGTTGTGATCAATGGCAATCACAAGCCGGTCTCGGCCCGCAAGGAACTGTATAGCAAGAGAATCGAAGCGATGGTCTCGCTGGCTAAATCGGGTGCCGTCGATCTCTATGGGCGGGGATGGGAGCGCTGGTGGTCGCGGAATTCGATGTGGCTGCCCTATTGGCGCAATCGCAGGACGTTGATGTCGATCTACAAAGGTTCATGCGCATCCAAATACGAGGTGATGGGGCATTACGCATTCGCGCTGTGCTTCGAGAACATGGCGATGAAGGGGTATGTCACAGAAAAAATATTCGATTGTTTCTATGCCGGAACCATCCCACTGTATTGGGGGGCGACCGACATCGCCGAATTGATCCCCGGGGAAGCCTATATCGATGTTCGGCAGTTCGCCACATGGGAGCAGATGCACGCGGCATTGATGCGCATGTCCGATAAGAAAATCGAGTCGATGCGAGAAGCGGGGAGAGCGTTTCTGCGGAGCGAACACGGATTGAAATTTTATGATGGATTACTTCCAATCTTTCAAGCGTGAAATAGTAAGTTGGCAATCTCAATCTGTGTGTGTCCAGCTTTTCTTTGTGCGTAAATCTAGTATCGTTCTCGGGTGAGAAGTGTAGACTCTCATTGCACAGAGCGAACGTCGATAACAAAGGCTCTGCGATATTTCAGATTGCTTAAGTACACGGATGAATAATCCAGCCAAGTGTGGATATAACGGTATTGGGGTTAAGGAAATATGGTCTGGTAGTTATTGGAATAAAGCCTTTTCTGTGAATTATCGGCTATACAATCACATCAAGCGACAAGGTGGCCCAGCTGCAGCCAGAGATTCTGAATCTGGGCAATGTGGGTCTTTCTGCAATATACATACCCAAGTAAGTTAAGAGTTAAGTGCGTAATAATTCAATTGCCAATGAGTGGTGCACGCAAGCTGCAAACACGATGCTGAAGCATGAATCCCCCATAAAGAATACAGTTCTTGTGCTGGGTGTGGTTTTGTATTGTCTGGCAGTTGCTGCAGTGGCTTCAATATACGAGGGGTCCGCAATTCGATATGTGCTGTTTTCTGGGGCAGCGGCATTGATGTTGTGGTTGGGATTGGGGCGTCGATTGGGTTATGGCGTAACCATGCTATCTATCTTTTTGTGGCTGGGATTGTGGTTAAAACTCTCAGTGAATCTATTCTTTTCAAGACCGTACACCGAAGCGACGGGGGGATTTGAATTCCTGCCCCATCAATACGATGAGTTGATGAGCGTTGCCACACTTGTGTGCATGGGAGTGAGTGGCGCTTGGATGATCTCAATACGCTGGCTTAGAGAAAAACAGAGCGCCGGAGAAAGTTCAAACTCGCAAAGTCCCATAATGGATTATATACCGCCGATTCCGCAAAAATATTTATGGAGCCTGTTGATATTGGCTATTGCATTTCTGAACATTGCAAATATCCAATTTGGTTTTGTGCAGTCGGGACTGGCTGCACGTAGGATATTTCCGTGGCCGACCAATGCTATTGCCTGCTGGTTCTTATATAGCGGGCTGTCGTTCTTAGTGGCTGCGCTTCTGTATTGGGATTTTCTGAGAAGAGGGAATCTATCAACGGGGATATTGGTTGCACTTTTTGAGGCGGCACTCGGTGGGATGACAACCATCAGTCGAGGGTTATATCTTTGGCACGTGCTCCCGATATTTTTGGCGGCATGGGTCAATATGCGCAAATTCAGGGAGTCTTTATCAACTCGCGCTCTGGTGCTTTATTCGGTCTTGGCAATGGTTGGCTTTCTGGTCATCGGCACAGCCGTTAATGTTTTCAGAAACTCGCTGTATGACGTAACCGTAAACAGCCTCAATGCAGAAACGATCTACAACACTCAGTTTGATATGGTGGTGGCAAGCGGTGGCCGCATGATGAATCTGGCTGTGGATCGCTGGGTTGGGGCGGAGGGGATCATGGTCGCTGTAGGCTATCCCGATAAAAGCATGGCACTCTTTGAAGAGTTGCTGGTAGAAAAACCTTCCATAGGTCATGTGACAAAATACCAATTCATTGCAAAATCGCATTACAGTCAAATGGATGCGAATAAATATCAATTCAATACACTCCCTGGTGTGGCGGGATTTTTGTATCTGAGTGGTTCGTTCTGGCTGGTATTCGCGGGAACGCTGTTATTGGCCTTGAGTGTGTCCGCCAGTGAGCGAATAATCCAGTTGGTTTCCGAAAATCCATTCTTCTGCGCGATGTCTGGAATCTGGATGGCGAATATGGTTGCCCAGATTGGTGTGACACCCCGGCAATTATTGCCTCAGATCGCAATGAATCTTGCCGTGATCGGCATCATCGCTCTTGCTCAAGCCTACTGGTTTCGTCGGGGTTGGATCGCCAGGAAACTATTCTCCCGTATTAAGGTGCAGCATGATCAGTAAGGTTGGAAATTTGTTATTTCTCATAGCTTGTCTTGCTGGCGCAGGGCTGATAATCGCAGGTATGGACAGTTATCTCGGATCGAAGTTGACGTATTTTCTGTTCAGCGTATCGTTTTGGCTGATGCTGTTAACGTCATTCAATAGGCGCACGCACTATGGTTATCTGTTTTTGGTTGTTACGTTATGGCTTGGTTTCTGGGGAAAGCTCACAGCCCATTTGATTCTCGACTATCCTTATGTGGAACCGGTCGGGCAATTCGATGGTTCGGCAGCGGCATGGGATGAGGTGCTATGGGTGGCTATTGTGGCAAGCATCGGTGTGATGTTGGGAAGGCTGATCTTCCGCATATTCTCGAATGCCTACTCTAGGGAAATGCGTTGCGATCAGTCCATTGTTCCAGCGTGGTATCCGGTCGCACGAAAGTACGTTTGGTTGTTTGCTGCGACCTGGATAGTCGGGGTTGCAGTTGCGAATATGGTATTGGGCATCCAGCAAATCGGATTGGCACATCGCACGATATTGCCTTGGCCTTTGAATGGG
>JBGSWB010000257.1:0-4001 GCA_041752675.1 Sideroxydans sp.
GTGCTGGTGTGCGATCTCGCGCACCTTCGATTTGGGGATGTCGCCCAGAGGGAACATCGACTTAGATAACTGAAGTTGATTCAAGCGATGCAAGAAATAACTCTGGTCTTTGCTGTGGTCATCCGCCTTGAGCAACTGGAATAAGCCATCTTGTTCACGCACCTTGGCGTAATGCCCCGTGGCGATCTTGTCTGCGCCCAAGCGGATGGCGTGATCCAAGAATGCTTTGAATTTGATCTCGGAGTTGCAGAGGATGTCAGGGTTGGGTGTACGTCCTGCCTCGTACTCACGCAGGAAATAACTGAACACACGGTCTTTATATTCTTTAGCGAAATTCACCGCCTCGATAGGGACGCCGATGGTGTCCGCCACCGAGACGGCATCGATCAGGTCTTGGCGCGAAGAACAATACTCACTGTCGTCATCGTCCTCCCAGTTCTTCATGAACAGGCCCGTGACTTCATAACCTTGCTGTTTTAGGAGAAGTGCAGTGACGGCGGAATCCACCCCGCCAGACATGCCAACGACGATATGCTGTTTACTCATAGTGAGTGATCAAGTCGAGCGGATAACGTTTGCCAGCGATGTAGTCCTCTACGCAGCGCAGGATGAGTGGGCTGCGATGACGTTCTTGTGTCGCGCGTATCTCATCCAGCGTCATCCACACGGCGCGCACGATGCCTTTGTCTAGCGCTCTCTCGGGATGGTGGGCGAGTATCTTGCCGCCGAAAGCGAAGCGCAGATAGGTCGCGTCCGACTTGTCTGAATGCCAGCGATACACGCCGATGAGGTACTCGGGCTCAAAGTCATAGGCGGATTCTTCCAGCACTTCTCTGATCGCACCTGCGGGTAGCGATTCATTCGCTTCCCAGTGTCCAGCAGGTTGATTGAATAGAAGTCCTTGGGGGGTATGTTCTTCCACCAGTAAGAACTTGCCGTCTTGTTCAAGGACGGCGGCGACGGTGGCGTGTGGTTTCCAAATCATGTTGAGATTTTAAACGAAAACAAAAAAAGGCAGGGTCGCCCCTGCCTTTATTGGGTGCGACTGGATCACTTTGCTGGTGATTCCCCCTTGTGTTCGTGATGCTCTTCGTGTTCTTCTTTTTTCTCTTTCTTTTCTTTTTTCTCTTTCTTAGCCAGTTTGGCGGCTTTTTCAGCGTCTTTCTTAGCCTTCTTAGCAGCTTTTTCTGCTTCCTTCTTGGCTTTACGTTCAGCCTTGGTTGCTTCGTTTTGTTCTTGCTTGGCTTCGTGCTTGTGCTCCTCAGTTTTCATGTGTGCTGCAGGAGCAGCCACATTTGCAGGTGCATGAGCATGGTTGTCGGCGGAAGCTGAGAAAGAAACAGCAACGAGTGCAGCAGCGATCAGTGTGGACAACAGTTTCATATGGGGCTCCAGTTTTTAGTTGATTGACGACACAATGAGTGTCGGGCCCAGCAACGCGACCTTGAGCGGTAACGTTGACAGGGGCTGCGGATTATAAGAGTTGTTTGGTGCCGGGGGGGGGAATCGAACCCCCACGCCCTTTCAGGCACTGGATTTTGAGTCCAGCACGTCTACCAGTTCCATCACCCCGGCAAGAGTGTCATTGCTATGCGCGCCACCCGATGTTCAGGTGATACGTCTTGGAAGGGCGCGAATTATCCACGAAACACCTTGGTTCATCAACTACAATGCGCGCCTTTATTTTTTACGACCGTTTTTGTCTGACATGCGCACCGAGGATTTTGACTTCGAACTGCCTGAGCGATTGATCGCCCAGCACCCGCCTAAACAGCGTGGTGCCAGCCGTTTGTTGCATGTCGGTCTGGCAGGGTTAGCGGACAAGACCTTCTTCGACCTTCCTAGTCTGTTGAACGAACACGACGTTCTCATCCTCAACGACACGCGCGTACTCAAAGCCCGCTTGTTCGGCAAGAAGGCTACGGGCGGGCAGATCGAAGTGATGGTCGAGCGCGTCTTGGGTGAACATGAGGTGTTGGCAAAGGTGCGCGCTAGCAAATCACCCAAAGCGGGAAGCACTTTCGAGTTGGCCGATGCCGTCACTGTTGAAGTGTTGGGGCGGCAGGATGAGTTCTTCCATCTGCGCTTCGCCTGCGAAGCACCCGTCGAGGCAGTGTTGGAACGATACGGTAAGTTACCTTTGCCTCCTTACATCACACATGCCGCCGAAGCGGAAGACGACGAGCGTTATCAGACAGTGTTCGCCAGAGAGCAGGGCGCGGTAGCGGCCCCCACGGCAGGTCTGCATTTTGATGAGGCGATGTTGGATACCTTGCGTGCCAAAGGGGTAGATATCGCCTATGTGACGCTACATGTCGGAGCGGGAACGTTCCAGCCAGTGCGTGCAGAGAATGTCGAAGATCACACCATGCATAGCGAGCGGTACACCGTGCCGCAAGCGACAGTGGATGCCATTCGTCAAGCCAAAGCCAAAGGTGGGCGCGTCGTATCAGTAGGCACGACCAGTCTGCGTGCATTGGAAAGCGCAGCGGCAGGCGGAGAGTTGAAGGCAGGCGCAGGCGAGACGCGCATCTTCATCACACCGGGCTATCGCTTCAAAGTGATCGATGTGCTGCTGACCAACTTCCACCTGCCACGCTCCACACTGTTGATGCTGGTGTGTGCCTTTGGCGGGATGCAGAAGCTGATATCCGCCTATCAACATGCGGTGCAAAACGAGTATCGTTTCTTCAGCTATGGGGATGCGATGTTGATCGAGAGAGAAATATGAAATTCACACTACACAAACAATCCGGTGCGGCTCGTCGCGGCACGATCGAGTTAGCTCACGGCAAGGTGGAGACACCTGCTTTCATGCCCGTGGGTACCTACGGCACCGTGAAAGCCATGTCTCCGCAGGAATTGAAAGACATCGACGCACACATCGTCTTGGGTAACACCTTCCATCTATGGTTGCGTCCTGGGCTTGAAGTCATCGAAGCGCACGGTGGCTTGCACAAGTTCATGAATTGGGAAGGCCCCATCCTCACCGACTCGGGTGGCTTCCAAGTGTTCAGCTTAGGTGAGCTACGCAAGATCACCGGTGGTGGCGTGGAATTCAGATCGCCTGTGAACGGCGACAAATGCTTCCTTTCTCCTGAAGAGTCCATGCGCATCCAGCGTGTTTTGAACTCAGACATCGTGATGATCTTCGACGAATGCACACCATATCCAGCAGACGAGCAGGTCGCTGGTGTGTCCATGCGCTTAAGTTTAAGTTGGGCGGAGCGCAGCAAAAAAGCGCATGAAGGAAATCCCAATGCCCTGTTCGGCATCGTGCAGGGCGGTATGCACGAGCATCTGCGCGATGAATCGCTAGCCGGACTGAAGGACATCGGCTTCGACGGCTTCGCCATCGGTGGCTTATCGGTAGGTGAGCCCAAGGAAGACATGTTGCGCATCTTGAAGCACACCGCTCCACAAATGCCGCAGGAGAAGCCGCGCTATCTGATGGGGGTCGGTACTCCAGAGGATCTGGTCGCCGCTGTCGCCGAAGGCATCGATATGTTCGACTGTGTGATGCCGACGCGTAATGCGCGTAATGGTCATCTGTTCACCCGTTTTGGTGACGTGCGCATCAAGAACGCACAATACCGTATGGATACGGGTCCACTCGACCCGCAATGCAAGTGCTACACCTGTCAGAACTTTACTCGCGCCTACCTGCATCACCTGCATCGTTTGGGCGAGATATTGGGTGCGCGCCTCAATACCATCCACAACCTGCATTACTACCAAGAGTTGATGCAGCAGATCCGCGCTTCCATCGAAGCGGGGCGATTTGCCGAGTTCCAAACTGAGTTCCACCAAGCCCGCGCAGGCCGTTGAACCCCTACTGGGCGTAGCAAATCGGTCACATCATCCGTGCTAGAATGCGCGCCTTAATTTTTTGTTATCAATCTCGGAGAGTAATTACATGATCACTGAATTCTTCATCAGCAACGCACACGCAGAAGGCGCAGCAGCACCCGCAGGCGGTGGTTTCCTCGAATTCCTGCCAT
>JBGSWB010000258.1:0-3879 GCA_041752675.1 Sideroxydans sp.
GAAATGGTGATGCCAGGCGACAACGTGTCGATCACAGTAGCGCTGATCAACCCGATCGCGATGGAAGAAGGTCTGCGTTTCGCTATCCGTGAAGGCGGTCGTACCGTCGGTGCGGGTGTGGTTGCTAAGATCATCGAGTAAAGATACAATGCGCGCCCTCGCGAGGCTGCGGCCTCGCGTTTTCGTTCTTTAAACCAGCGGTTTTACCGCGTAGAAGCAAGAGAAGATTATGCAAAGTCAAAAAATTCGCATTCGCCTCAAGGCGTTCGACTATCGTTTGATCGACCAATCCGCGTTGCAAATCGTGGATACGGCAAAGCGCACAGGCGCTGTGGTCAAAGGCCCGGTTCCATTGCCAACCAAGATCGAGCGTTTCGACGTGTTGCGTTCGCCACACGTGAACAAGACTTCGCGTGATCAGTTCGAGATTCGCACTCACTTGCGCTTGATGGACATCATCGATCCAACTGATAAGACAGTTGATGCATTGATGAAGCTCGATCTGCCAGCAGGTGTGGACGTAGAGATCAAGTTGCAGTAATCGCTTTAAGTAGTTCGGTTTTTTTAGTGGTTCGTAGTATTTGCAGTATGGATCGGCTGACCAATTGAAGTCAGCCCCTTAATAAAGGAAATTAAAATGAGTTTAGGACTTGTCGGTCGCAAGATTGGCATGACCCGTATCTTTACTGATGACGGTACATCGTTGCCAGTGACGGTATTGGACGTGTCCAATAATCGTGTCACCCAAATCAAAACTGCTTCCACCGATGGTTACAGTGCAGTGCAGGTCGCGTATGGTACGCGCCGTGCAAGCCGTGTGACCAAGGCAGCTGCTGGGCATTACGCCAAAGCAGGTGTCGAGGCTGGCAGCATCTTGAAAGAATTCACCGCTACGCCAGAGCAACTCGCTGCTTTGACGCTGGGCGGAAACGTCGGCGTGGACCTGTTCCAAGTCGGTCAAAAAGTCGATGTGACTGGCGTGACGATCGGTAAAGGCTATGCCGGTACCATCAAGCGTCACCACTTTAAATCTGGCCGTGCGACACACGGTAACTCCAAGTCTCACAACGTTCCAGGTTCTATCGGTATGGCGCAAGATCCAGGCCGTGTGTTCCCTGGTAAGCGCATGACAGGTCACTTGGGTGACGTGCAGCGCACTGTGCAGAATCTCCAAATCGTTCGTATCGATGCTGAGCGCCAATTGTTGTTGGTGCGTGGTGCCGTGCCTGGTGCGCCTGGTGGCGACGTGGTCGTGCGCCCGGCAGTGAAAGCGGGGGCATAATGGAACTGAAAGTCATTAACGAAAACGGCAAGGCCGGTGCGAGCATGAACGCATCCGACGACTTGTTCGGTCGCGAGTACAACGAAGCGCTGGTGCATCAGCTGGTGACGGCTTATCAAGCCAACGCTCGTTCTGCTAACAGCAAGCAAAAGGGTCGTAGCGAGATCGCTAAGTCCACACGCAAACCATTCGCGCAAAAGGGTACAGGTCGTGCTCGTGCGGGTATGGCGTCCAGCCCATTGTGGCGTGGTGGCGGTAAGATATTCCCGAACAGCCCAGATCAAAACTACACACAAAAGATCAACCGCAAGATGTATCGCGCTGGTCTGGCATCCATCTTCTCCAAATTGGTGAGCGATGGTCGTTTGAGCGTGATTGACGCATTGTCTGTCTCCGCACCTAAGACCAAGCTGTTGGCCGATAAGATCAAGGGCATGGGTCTGCAAGACGCGCGCCTGTTGATCATCACCGACAACATCGATGAGAACCTGTATCTGTCATCGCGCAATCTGCCAAACGTACTGGTGGTCGAAGCTCATCAAGCTGACCCAGTGAGTCTGGTGCGTTTCTCCAATGTCTTGGTGACACGTGGCGCGATCGCGAAAATCGAGGAGTTGCTGGCATGAGCACACCAAAATTCAATGAAGAGCGTCTGCTGAACATCTTGCTGGCTCCGCAAATCTCCGAAAAAGCGACTTTTGTCGCGGAGAAGAACGAGCAAGTGATCTTCCGTGTCGTTAACGATGCGACCAAGCCTGAAGTGAAGGCTGCTGTCGAGAAGTTGTTCAACGTCACAGTCGATAGCGTTCAGATCAGCAATGTCAAAGGCAAGCAAAAACGTTTTGGTCGTTCCATCGGTCGTCGTCAAGACTGGAAGAAGGCCTACGTATGTCTGGCAGCGGGTCAAGAGATCAACTTTGCCGCAAGCGAGCAGGGGTAAAACATGGCACTGATTAAACTAAAACCAACTTCTCCTGGTACCCGCGCCGTTGTGCGTGTGGTCAACAAAGAATTGCACAAGGGTAAACCTGAGGCGTCTTTGCTGGAAAAGAAGACACGTACCGCTGGCCGTAACAACAACGGTCATATCACTACCCGTCATATGGGTGGTGGACACAAGAAACATTACCGTCTCGTTGATTTCAAGCGCGACAAAGATGGTATTCCAGCGACAGTCGAGCGCTTGGAGTATGACCCTAACCGTACGGCACACCTAGCTTTGCTGGTGTACGCGGATGGTGAGCGTCGTTACATCATCGCTCCTAAGGGTATCTCAGCTGGTGCACAACTGATCAGTGGTTCTGAAGCGCCGATCAAAGCAGGTAATGCTTTGCCGCTGCGCAACATCCCAGTCGGTTCTACCATCCATGCGATCGAGATGTTGCCAGGCAAAGGTGCTCAGTTGGCGCGTTCCGCAGGTGCATCCGTGCAGTTGTTGGCGCGTGAAGGCAGCTACGCTCAATTGCGTCTGCGTTCTGGTGAGATCCGTAAGGTCCACATCGACTGCCGCGCAACTCTGGGCGAAGTCGGTAACGGCGAACACTCTCTGCGCTCCATCGGTAAAGCCGGTGCGAATCGTTGGCGCGGTATCCGCCCAACCGTGCGCGGAGTGGTGATGAACCCAGTCGACCACCCACACGGTGGTGGTGAAGGTAAGACCGCAGCAGGTCGTCATCCAGTCAGTCCATGGGGTGTACCAGCTAAGGGCTTCCGTACACGTCGCAACAAGCGTACGACCGGTATGATCGTTCGCCGTCGCTTTCAGGCTTAAGGGGTAATCAGATATGGCACGTTCAATCAAAAAAGGCCCGTTCGTCGACCTGCATCTGCTGAAGAAAGTGGAAACAGTTCGTGCAACCAACGACAAGCGCCCAGTCAAGACTTGGTCTCGTCGTTCTACCGTGTTGCCTGACTTCGTCGGTTTGACTATCGCAGTGCATAACGGCAAGCAGCATGTGCCCGTTTATGTTTCCGAAAACATGGTTGGCCACAAACTGGGTGAGTTCTCTTTGACTCGCACCTTCAAAGGCCACGCTGCTGATAAAAAAGCAGTCGCTAAGAAATAAGGAGACATAGATGAGTACAAAAGCAGTCATCCGTGGTGTTCGTATCTCGGCGCAAAAAACGCGTTTGGTCGCTGACCAGATTCGTGGCTTGCCCGTCGCACAAGCGCTGAACATTCTTACTTTCAGTCCTAAGAAAGCTGGCGGTATCGTCAAGAAAGCATTGGAATCCGCTATCGCTAATGCAGAGCACAATGACGGTGCAGACATCGACGAATTGAAAGTCACAACAATCTACGTGGATAAGGGCACTTCTCTGAAGCGCATGATCCCGCGCGCTAAAGGCCGCGGTACAGGCATCGAGAAACAGTCCTGCCACATCACGATCACCGTCGGGAGCTAAGCCATGGGTCAGAAAATTCATCCAATCGGATTTCGCCTGAGCGTCCAAAAGAACTGGACATCCAAGTGGTATTCCAACAGCAAGAACTTCTCCGAGTTGTTGCTCAAAGACATCGAGGTTCGTGACTATCTGAAGAAGAAGCTGGCAGGCGCTGGCGTTTCCAAGATCGTCATCGAGCGTCCAGCCAAGAA
>JBGSWB010000259.1:0-4765 GCA_041752675.1 Sideroxydans sp.
GTGATGACATCACCACGATGAACGTGACGGCCACTCAGCAATGACAGCACGATCTCGATCTCGCTAGCACTCAAGCCCTCTAACAGAGCGGATTTGCTTAGTAAGTTTTGGATTTGTGTCACGGGGTGCACCCATCTCAAGCGAGATGTCGCCTATCAAATGCTGTAGGCCACTGAAGTGAATGTTGGGATAGCAACGATGATGGCGAGGACACCACTCACACACCATCGAATGATCAAGGCTAGATCTGGATTTGCTTTTTTCATTTCAATGTTTCCTTCCATGCTTCAAATAGCCACATGATTTCTAGCAACTGCGAAATGCGTCGCTCGGCAAACTATTTAGCGCGGGGGATTCTGCTCGAATGATGTGACTGACGCATGAATGCACCGTGAATCTTTTGTGTTGCGGGATGCTGCGATCAGTTGTCGCAACTTTTCGACAACATCGCCTTGTTCCTTTCGGCCAGTTGCGCGATCGCGCCGAACCGATCTAGCAGACCATTTTTGGCAAAGTGATCGATGACGAACAAGGGGATCACCGTGTCCGGCTCCCAAACTCCTTGAAAACGAAGGATGCTACCTTGGGGGTGTGGATCGATATACCAACGGCCCTCGAACCTTTTCGAATCCCCTGACAGCTGCGTGAATGAGATGCCATCGCTAGGGAGTTCTTTGTATTCCATCCTTGAACGTAAGCGAACTCGCAAGAACAATACTTGCTCATCGGCGACCCGATCGACCATCACGGTGTCGGACGACTGCCTGACCGAAATCGACTCGATCACACCTGGCAGACCTTTCGCTGCCTCATAGTCAGTCAGATAGTGATACGCCGCACACTTGGTCAACGAGGAATGGAATTGCGCGGCAAGAGAATAGACATTGCCGACTCGATTCACTTCGACCTTCAATTCCGGCTGATAGATATCCGCCCTAGCAACGCCGGACATGATGAGCAGAAGTAGGGACACGATGTGCTTATGCATGGCACATCTTTATAGAGTAGGTATGTGACGCGAGAATGTCTGTTTGGCTTCAACAGCATTACAAATGCAGCGCTGCTGATTTCTCAGACCTGCTTAATACATGCACAAGTAAAAACGGGCATCCGAAGATGCCCGTTTAACTTCTTAGCTAACCGAGGAGATCAGATTAGAAAGAGTGAACGATACCGCCGCCCAAGTAAGTCTTGGTCGTTGCTGTCGCTGCGTTCGTCTTTTGAGACGTGTAAGCAGCGAACATTTCGGTACGCTTGGAGAAGTTGTAACCGTACTTCAAGCTCAACTGGGTAACATCGTTCGCTGCAGCTGGTGCGATCGCTGTTGAACCTGCTTTTGCGAAGCTAGCAGAGATCGCATTCGCACCCATCTTCACACCACCAACCAACTCCACGTTGTTACCCGTGACGCTGACAGTTGCAGAAGTGTTGGTCTTGATGCTCTCGACCATACCGCCGACCCAGAAATCAGCCAAGCTGTATTTACCCACTGCACGCATCGCGCTGTCTGTCTTGCCGGAAAAGCCCACATCATTGCGGCTCTCATAGGCAACAGACGCGTAGATGTCGTCTTGATCGAAAGTCGCAGACATGGACATGATGCTCTTGTTCAAAGTCGCTGTAGGCGCTTCATCTGGGCTGTACATAAAAGCTGCTTGCAGACCACCCATCTTTGGCGACCAGTATTGCACCATGTTCTTTTGGCGAGTGTTGAAGTCCTTACCAGCTGATTTACCGATAGTTTGGATCGCGCTCCACGAAGTCGTGTTATCGAACAACTCGATCTTATTGTGAGCCACTTTCAAAGGACTATCCCAGATACCGAACATCACTTGGCCAAAATCGCCGCCGATACCTGCGCCGCTGTTACGTGTCTTGCCAAGGCCGACAGCAGTATTGCCATCAGCATCCATCTCAACTTCGAATTGATAGATCGCCTTCAGGCCTTCACCCAGATCTTCACCGCCCTTAACGCCGAAGCGTGAGGCATTAGTGTTCACGCGCTGGTGATTCACTGCGCCCGCAGCATTGTTGCTAACTGAATCGAATGTCAAAAACGCTTTGCCGTAAACAGTCACGTTTGCGTTGTCGGCGAATGCCGGAGTTGTGAATGCAGCGGCAACTGCCAGTGCTACGATTTTCTTGTTCATGTTTGCTCCTAGTCATTAATAAAAATTGCTCTGAATTCCTCAACTCACGGGGAAGATTAAGGCGAGCGAATTATGGAGAGGCTTTATGACAGGGTTGTTACACCCAAATGACAGGAGTGTTAAATCTATGAAGCTTGGTATTCAGTCACGAAATTGAGGTGTGGTTAGAATGACTGTCGCTAGCTTTCAGCGGTAGTCCTTACACATGTCGGTCAACGTCTTGGTCGCCAGATCGCGATCAACATCAGCAGCAAGAGTGCGACGAGACTCTGTTCTATCCGATTGTTCGACTTGGCGATGAGTCTGCCATTGGCTCTCACCTTTTCATCTTCCATCTCCGCATCCGCTTCTTCTAATATCTTTAACAGTGGCTGGTCTATCCCTTTCACAGCTGCATCCGCTTGGCGTGGATCGAAATTGTGTTGCGGCAAAATCTCTCGGCTCTGCTTGTACAAAGCTAGGTTCGCAGCGTGCGCTTCTAAGAATTCTTGTAGTTTCACATTGATCGCTCTGACATCGTTTTGAAGTATGCCTTGCTTGGCTGCATCTGCGACTTTCTGATACTGCGTTTCAAATGTGGGCCAATTCTGAGCTAGGCTGGCTTGGCTATCGCTGCGCAGCAAGACGTTCTTCCATTCTTGCACTTCGCTCTTGTATTCGATCTGCAGATCATGCACCACAGCGAATTGGTCTGTGTTCGCCTTGAGTTGGCTCTCAAGCTCGGATGAGCTGCTCCAGATGAGATAGAGAAAGAAACAGAAAGCGGCTGTCAATCCGATCCGCTCGAAAGTATCCATTGAGAAGAATGCGTTCTTACGTCGTTCCACCATCACCATTTTGTCTCTCCATCGCTATAAAGCATCCGTTTGATCCATCGCCGAGCATCAGTCCTTAAGATAGACCATTGGCTCGACCGCCATGCCTGCTTTTCTTCACTGCCTTGTTGTTAGTTGGGAGAACACGAATCCGAACATCGCCATAAAGAACAGCGATGTCGCACCCAACAACCCGATCATCCAGTATCGATTCCCCTGTGTCTGCGGCGTTCTATACATCTGCTGTTTGGCAAACGCTGAGATACCCTCCTTCACGGAGGCGATGTCGTGTTGTAGCTTGCGATCAATTCCAACGATCTGCATATCCACCTGGCTGAATGACTCTTTCACCGTGGGTTTGAGTTTGGAATGCGCGATCAGATATTCGGATAGCAGCGTTTTATGTTCGGCGATCAAGCGGTCGATATCTGCGGTATCCATGCCGATCTCTTGCATCGCATTCTTTGCATTCAACAGCGCATATTGCACTCCGATGCTGGATTCCCTGAACGCTTTCTGATGAAAGTCGTACCGTGCTTTATCGTTGGCTCGCAACAACATGTCTTTCCATTCTTGTACCTGACGCCCCAAACCGATGGCGGCATCATCCAGACTCTCTTCGATATCCAACAGTTGCACGCTACGTTGCGCCGCAGACTGATCTACTTGGGAGAATATGCGTGATAGTTGATACCCACCAGCAAAAGCCAGCATCGTCAGGACTACGATGAATATCAAAAATGTTTTTGAAAGGTAGATTGGCGTGGAAGGTGTACGTGTCATCTTGCTTCGATTACAAATAGTGGTTGAGGAATGATACTTGAGCCACTTAGCTCTTCTCCATGAAACGTTCGATGTGATCGAGAAAGACTCTGGTCTTGGTCGGCAGGAAACGTCGCGTGGGCATCACTGCCCATGCAGGCACCGCAGGGAAACACCACTTCGGCAACACACGCACCAAGCGACCACTCTTCACATCGCTACTGACAAAAAGATTCGGCAAAGCACCGATACCTGCGCCATCGAGTAACAGTTGCTGGATCATGTCGGGTGAGTTCAACGTCAACCGTCCCGGCGGCACACCTTCCCACACTTCTTTTCCGCGCATCAATTTCCACGGCACGGCCGTTCCGCGCACAGACAACAAGCGCACTGAGGTATGCCGCTCCAGATCATCGGGATGTTTAGGCGCGGGATGCAAGGCGAGGTAGATGGGGCTGGCGTAGAGCGCCATGCCCTGCTCGTCGATCTTGCGTGCCACCAGCGTCGCATCGTTATCCAAGTCGCCCATGCGGATGGCAAGATCGAAGCGCTCACCGATTAGGTCGACGCGACGCGAACTCAGGTCAAGGTCGAGTTGTATCTCGGGATAGGCGTCAATGAAGGTGGCGATGGCGCGCGAAAAATGCACCTTGGCGTAATCGCCAGGCATGGATACGCGCAAACGACCACGCGGCTGGATGTCTTGGCTACGCACGAAATCCTGCACGGTGGCGACCTCTTCTGCCACGCGCCGACTGTGGTCGAGGAACTCCTGTCCGAAATCGGTCAGGGTGAGGCGGCGTGTAGTGCGTATCAACAGACGCTGCCCCAGCGCCGATTCCAGATTCGATAAACGCCGCGAAACCGTGGCTTTGGGCATGCCCAATTGGTCCGCGGCACGCACTAGACTCTCCTGTTCCACGATGGTGGCGAACAGGATGAGGTCGTCTGCGGATATCTTTGCTTGTTCCATTTGTGGAACAGTCTATCTCGAATAGATGGCTTTATCTATCATTTCGAGCCGCCTAATATACGACT